>CALROS020000076.1:0-7090 GCA_943369855.1 Chitinophaga pinensis
AACCATCGTGGCGGACAATGCATCGCAGTCTTTGCCGTTCATCGATGACCCGTACAATAAATTCAAATACTGGCTCTCCGGTCCTGCGAATAACGGCGGAAGTTTCGGCGACGGCAGTACGATCCGCGCTCCCGAACGGGCGCAGCTTCTGAATCTTCAGGCGAAACTAACGCAGGTATTCAGTCCCGAAACATTCCTGAATCTGGCATTCCAGCACAGTCAGATGGAATATCATCTCGATTTCAGCGAGATAGCACAAACGGCACAATTCGCTTCCTACGGACTTCCCTCACCGACCGATTCTGTTCTCTCTTATGGAGTATGGCTCCCTTCGTTCGGAAAACCGCCGACCTCGAATCTGTTCGATACGCAGCGCTGGGGATATGCCGGCGATATCTGGAGAAGCGAGTCGAAGACGAAGAATTACAGCGTGAAGGCGGATCTCACAAGTCAGGTGAATAAATCGAATCTCGTTAAGACAGGTTTGATCTTCTCACTCCAGGAAGTTCAGACACTCATCCATGAAGGGAATGTGCTGTCATCACCGTATGTGCAGGTGAACGATATCATCCCCATCGTCGATCATCCGTACGAAGGTTCGGCGTATGTGCAGGACAAGATCGAGGTCGGCGGGATGGTGCTCAATGCCGGCATCCGCTTCGACTTCTTCAATGCAAATAAGAACGTTTCAAAGAATTTTTATGACCCGCTGATGATCTCGCAATATACGGACGGCAATTCCGGAAAGACTGGACTGATCGGATATCGACCGGACGGAAGCGGTTCAGCGTATGTCCGCACTCCGACGAGGACAGCATTCTCACCGCGTATTGGTATTTCACACCCGATCACAGAAACAACCGTGCTTCACTTCATGTTCGGCATCTTCAATCAGCGTCCTTCATGGGTAAAGATCCTGTCCAATCCCGTTGTGTGGACCGACAATCGTGCGAGCGGAAATCTGGATGAGATCATCAAAGCGAATGGACTCAATTCGACCCTCGATCTTCCTGAAAGTCTGCTCGTTACATACCGATATCTTGGCGCGAAGGTCGGCAACCCTGCGCTCACGTGGGAGAAGATGACGCAGTATGAGGTCGGTATCGTCCAGAATATCGATGACATGTTCATGCTTGAAGCAACAATGTATTATAAAGAAGGAAAGGACCTTACGTCACTCGGTATCGATCAGGGACCAGCGACTGGAGAGATCAAACAATCGGGCGGCAACGTTGACGTGCGTTTGTACGGCGATCCGTTCCAGGCGGACAACCGTGATCCGGGGAAATATATTGGCAACTTCACCACTACGGTGAACGGAGCATGGGCGGATGTCCGCGGTTTGGAATTGAAATTGAAATCGCAGTTCCACGCCGTGAATTTCGAACTTGGTTATACGCTCTCGTACCTGGCAACAGGAAGGTATCATGACAGCAAATTGTTCAAAACTTCGGACGCGACCGGAGTTCCGCTTGCGGACAATGTGTTCGCCGGAGCTAACAATACGGACGGCGGCGGGATCGGCGTGAACGATATGCTGTGGAATCCGAGCAATTCCGGCTTGTTCAAATTGACGATGGTGAGTCCTGAGGATTTCGGTCCTGATCTCTACGGCTTCAATCCGCTCGGCAGCTGGGTGCTCACATCATCCACGCGGTGGGCGCGCGGCAATGAATTCACCTGGTATCCGACCGATTATCAGGGGATCAAACTCCCGAACAACAGACGATGGGAGGACCGCTGGAGCACGAATATGAATATCAATAAGAGTATCCATCTGTCCGAAGGCATCACGGTGAAATTCTTCATCCAGATCACCAATCTCTTCAATCAAAAACATCTGGTGCAATTCAGTGAAGGTTCAACGAGTCTCAACAACTATATGGCGAGCGGTATCCTTCCGTTCCAGGCGACCACCAAGGAACCGACGGAATGGAATTGGTATACGAACAATCCGCGCCAGATCTATTTCGGTACGACGGTAGAATTTTAATCTTTTCAAAGGAAGTGAAGTGAACATCATATCGGATCATTGGAACATGCGCTCAGTAACGGCTGCTGTACTCATTGCCGCGGGAATGGTTACTGCCGTGTTCGCACAAAGCGTCAATCCTGAACGGCTCACCCGGTCGAAGTATTGGGTGAAGACCGCACCCAACGGCGCACTCGACCGTGAAACGACCATTGGGAATAATCAATGGCTATCGCTGTATCCCGGCGATTATAATGCGCAGGGAGAATCCGCCGGCGGATGGGATGCGAATGTCATCTATAACGGCGCAATGGTTGCCGGGCAGCCGGTGGGCTGGTATTATCGGAGCGTCATTTATAATAGTCCTAATGCGTATGCCATCGGCCAGACCGCCGTTACGCAGAACTATAATCTTGTGAATCCACTGCGCGCAGAAGAATATCTCACCGGCGATATCGGTTCCTATCAATATGATGCGGCGGGGAAACGGCACATGAAATACACATTGTCGGGAACCGTCCGTGTGTGGAGCCAGCCGAAGTACGATGATTTCGTCATCATGGAATGCACACTCACCAATACGGATGATACGACATTCAATGATTTCTATTACGCACGTCTGGTCACCCCGAACGGTCCGTACCGTCCGAACTCCGTTTCGGTCGGCTGGGACAAGGAATACGAATGGGATCAGGTCTCCGGTGATTCGCTTGGTTTCATTTTCTACGATGGGACTTCGCTTCCGCCGACCACAACAGCGCCGGTCTATTCCATCGCTCCCGGTGATTCTACGGGGAATGCCGGTGATCCGGGGAATATCGGCATTCAGGGATCGCGCAATTACAAACTGTACTCTCCGTATGTGTATGCGTACACATTCTTCCTCGATTCACTCCCGAAGAACAAGTTCGGACAGAAGAAGATCTGGAGAAAGATCGTCTCCACGGACAGCAGAGCGGAAGCACTGGAACTGATGCCTCCGCGGTATGATGACGGACTCGGTCAGTACAACACACTGGTGAATTTTATTACCACCAATGAGCAGCCGAAAACAAGCTGGAAGAATGCTGCGGACTCGGGTATTGCCGGAGCCGGAAGTAAGTGGGAACGGAATCCGCGGTATCTCTACGCCATCGGTCCGTTCGACATTAAAAAAGGGGAATCGATCCACTGGTATGAGATCTTCGCTGCGGGACAAATGGACAGGAATGTTTCCCTCAAGGGAGGATATGAGGCGACACGGAGATTCAAAGCGGAAGGGATCGCCAATCTGAAAGAGAATTTTGCCGCGGCAAAGAATCTGATCAAAGGAAAATTCGCACTGCCGTTCGGAAGCATTCCGCCGCCGACGCCTGCCGATGCACCGCGTGTTGGAAATACGAATGAACTGAAAGTTGTCCCTTCGGCCGTGAATTCAAATGGTCAACGGATCCAGGGCGTGCAGATCACCTGGAAAGCTGTTCACAGGAATTACAAGGATCCGCAGACGAAACAGGCGGACTTCGCGGCATACAAGATCTATCAGTCCAGCAATTCCATCGAAGGACCGTGGAAGATGATCGATTCGATCTATTACACGAAAGCGGACAGTTTTCTTGTCGCCGGTACGGATACCGTTCCGAACGTGCAGTACTTCATCCAGTCCGAGCCGAATGTTCCGTACCGATATTGTGTGACAAGCATCGACAAACTGGGGAATGAAAGCGGAATGACCGGCTACTGTTTCTATCCCGTTTCAGCGGAACCTCCGCCGACCAACGAACAGAAACAGATCCTCGTCGTTCCCAATCCGTTCCGTCAGGTGAGCGGATTCGCCGAAAGTGCCGAATACAAACGGATCGCATTCGTGAACATCCCCGCGCTCTGCACGATCAGGATCTATACTCTTGCACTGGACCTTGTGAAGACGCTGGAGCACACGAGCGGAGGCGGCATCGAGACTTGGGGATCGCAGTCCGGCAAGGACTACATGCTTTCCGATTTTGCCCAGAATGTTCAGCCCGGCATTTACATCTTCCACGTCGAATCGCATGTTGCGGGACACGAAGGAGAGACCTCCGTCGGGAAGATTGCGATCATCAAATAACATGGACACACGAAAATTTATGCGGTCAATTATGAAAATGTACCAATCATCGATCCTTCTGTTGCTGCTGCCGCTCCTTTCGCAGTCCCAGGTCGGAAGCAATCAGGTCGGCTGGGGTGTGGACCCGATGGAGATCAGCAGGGTCGGAGCAGCGGGATGGCAATTCCTGAAACTTCCGACCGACGCCCGAAGCTCCGCCCTAGGCGGAGTGAAATCTTCTCTTGGTTACGGTAACGCGAATTCGGCATTCAACAATCCCGCCTCCGTGTCGGATATTCCCGGTTCGGATGTTCAATTCTCCACGATGAACTGGGTCGCCGATATCCAATACAACAGTCTTTCTCTTGTAAAGAATCTCGATGCATGGGGAACCGTCGGCGTGAACTGCATCTATCTGAATTACGGCGATATGATCCGGACCAAAGTTGCGCAGGGATTCGATGCCGCCGGAAATGATCTGGGGATCGTACCGATCACCGATGGTCTGGGAACATTCACAGCACATGACCTTGCGGTCGGCGTGCTCTATTCCAGACGGATCACGGATTTCCTTCAGGTCGGCGGTAATCTCCGATATACCGAGCAGCAGATCGACGACGCGAAAATGGGAAGCTGGGCCCTCGATATCGGCACGATGTATTGGACAGGGATCGGAAGTCTGCGCATCTCCATGCTCGGGAAGAATTTCGGTCCGGACGGAGAGTTCCTCACGTACGAAGGACGGATCGCTCAGGCGCCGGCTAAGATCAAGATGCCGATGATGTTCATTCTCGGAGCGGCGTATGACATCCTTCAGCCGTCGAATACAGATCAGCAAAGGATGACCGTCGCAGTCGAGTATGTGAAACCGAATGACGGTCCGGAGAAAGTGCATCTCGGCGTGGAATATTTCTTCTTCTCGAATATCTATCTTCGCGGCGGTTACCGGTTCAATTATGACGAAGAGAGCTATACATTCGGATTCGGAGCGGAATATTCCATCGATGATGACCTGAAATTGAAAATGGACTATGCGTATGCGAATGTCGGGCGGTTCAATTATGTGAACATGCTCACGTTCGGATTTGGATTTTAATTTAAGAAACATACTACACATCTACTCATCAAGGAGGCAATCATGAAGAGGTCTTTACAAGGCATTCTTTTCATTCTCATGCTGGTCCTGTCGGCTCATCAGCTGCAGGGACAGATAATGATCCAGGACGATTTTAATTACACAGCCGGCACCGATCTGTCGGCGAACGGCTGGACGAAGGCGGCTCTGGTGTGGAACTCCATCACCGTCACTTCGCCCGGACTCACCTATCAGGGATACATCGGTGCGGGTGTCGGCAACGCAGCGCTTCTCACCGATTATACGGAACGGTATTCCAGATCCATCACCGTACCGGCTACAGGAAATTTATATGCGGCATTCATGATCCGCGTCGATACCGCAACGACCGGCGGCGGTTATGTGGTCTGTTTCTATTCCAACAATGCGGCTCGCGGACGCTTCTGGATCAAGAATGACGGAGCGGGAAATCTGAAGTTCGGTCTCAGCGGTAAGAGTGCTTCCGCAACTGTTGCATATGACGCTGCGAATTACAATTTCAAAACAACATATCTGGTCGTCCTGAAATATGCCATCGTTGCGGGGACGACAAATGATACATATTCATTGATCGTCAATCCGCTTCCCGGAAAAGCAGAACCGACCGCCAACATCGGACCGAACACGGATGCGGGCAGCGACCTTGGTGCAAATGTATCCGGTGCAAGTCTCTCCATTCAGGGAAGGGACAGTTTGGGAACCGGTGCAGTGTTTGTGTTGGACGGTATCCGCGTCGGAACAGTATGGTCCGCCGTAATGCCGCCGCCGCCGTTCTATTATAATGGAACAGGCCCAGTGGACGATGTGAACAGCTGGGGAGACAATACGAACGGTACGGGGAATCATCCTGCTGATTTCGGATTGGATAATCAATTGTATCTGTTGACCAATACTGCTTCAGCAACATTGACTTCCGCGTGGGTCGTATCAGGAACTGAATCGAAAGTGATCGTGGCCGGCGGAACAACGCTGACCATCGGCAGCGGCGGCGTTCTTTCTGCAGTTGTCGATGTTGCTTCAGGCGGTGTATTGAATATCACGAATGCGGATTTTCTTCCGGTCTTCGGCACGAACAGCGGAACGATCAATTTTGACAATCCCGCTGGGATCACTTTGACGCAGGATGTTATTCTTCCTTCAGGATCCGGTTTCTATGTTCTTGCGAACGGGAATTTGAATGTCGGTTCGAACAAACTTACCGTGAAAGGGAGATTCCGCTGCAACAACAATAAAGTGGTCGGTACCGGGACATTTGTCCTTGACTCTGCCGGAACGCTGGCGATCTATTCGCCGGATGGGATCGTCACAACCGGTGCAGTCGGCGATATACAGACGTCAACTCGCAATTTCTCGCGGTACGGGAACTATATCTACTCCTGTTCGACCAATCAAGTAACGGGAAATGCCATTCCCGATACGGTCGCCAACATCACGTCGGCGAACGGCAACCGCAATGTTACAACAAGTCTTTCGAAGTCTCTCGTCGTCACCGGAAATCTGACGATGACCTCGGGAAAATATAAACTGGGGAATTTCAATCTTGTCTTCTCGAATCCCAGCGGCCATTCCGATACATCCTATGTCGTTACGGATGGAACGGGTATGCTCGTCAGGACCGTCGTGAATACCGGAAAGAAGACCATGCCGGTCGGATCATCATCCGAATACAGACCGGGAGTTTTCACATTTGAACTGACACCGGCAGCTGTCCGGAATATCGGATTCCGTTTTATCTCAGGTGATACCGGTTCGGTCGGTTTCCCGTCCAATATCTTTTACCGTTATAAAGGCGGATATTGGGGGATCACGAGCGACAGCAGTATCAATCCGACATTCCGTTTGGATATCGTCGCACCGAACGGATTCGCCGATCCGGCAACACGAAGAATCATCTATCGGGCGAACAATTCAAGTGCGTGGGATACGGTCGGCACCATTC
>CALROS020000077.1:0-7083 GCA_943369855.1 Chitinophaga pinensis
CGCGATCTGATCGAATGCGGGATGATAATCGATGGAATTCATATGATTCCAAAACGCGGGAAGATTCTTTTGATCACCCGCGGCATCGACCAATTCGGGATGGTCCTTTACGACACCGTAATTCAATTTGGTCGCGTCAAAATCCTGAATGAGATGGTCCCACGTATGCCACTCCCATACGACCGTACCGCCGGTCGGATAGGCCGGTTTGATCTCCACAACATAATCCGGCAGCATCATCCCTTTCTGAGCGATCTCCGGCTGGAATTTAGAAGGATTGAATCCTGCTGCGATCACTTCGGCATATGTTTTTTTCTCGATCACCAGCATGATGATGTTTCCGTTCGGAAGACGGTGGATATCGTGATGCTGCATATACGTTGTTGTTGAATAATCCATCGACCACACAAGACTGTCATTCCAGTTATACTCCTCTATCCTGCCTCCTTCACCGCCGCCGCTGCTGAGATTTCCTTTCGTCATACACGTACGGAGCAGGTTGCCGTTCTCAAGAAGGTAGACCGATTGACCGGGCGGAAATTTACTGGCGGTCCATTCATGGACAATGCGTCCTTCGTTGTTGATCAGATACGTCATGGTATTCTGTTTAGGAGCGAACAATGTATATCCCTTGAACACTTTGGAGGTATCATTCAGGAAGAGACCGACTGTTCTGGTTTGTCCGGTCATTAAGCAAAGAGTCAGCAGACTCAATGCTGTGAAAAGAGCAGTAATTTTCATACAACCTCAGAGATTTATTTAAGGAGGATCATTTTGATGGTCGACCTATATGAACCGGAAGTGATAGTGCAGAAATAAAGACCGCTCGAGAAGGAGCTGCCGTTCCATGAGACCGAATATGTGCCCGGCTCGATATTCCCATCAACTAAGCGAGAGACTTCTTGTCCCAGCATATTCCGAACACTCACCGTTACCTGTGATGAATTCGGAACTGAATATTGAATGGACGTCACAGGATTGAATGGATTCGGATAATTCTGAGAAAGGAAATAATTTGATGGATGAGAACTGAGTGATGATGATAAGACCCCGGTGATATTCTTTTTAATGATGGTCGAATGTGCAACAGTACCGTTCTTCCTGAGGGCATTCTCGTGTTCCGGCAGATAGGTGCGGACATATTCAATAATTGCAGAAGTATCAGACACAGTCACTTTCAAATAACCGGAACTTGAGAGGACCGTCCCGTGTGTATATCCGTATGCCGAAGCGATTCCCGTATTGTTGTAACTTTTATCCGGACTGGAAAAATTGAAGTAGCCCGGCTGAGGAAGTTCCTGATAGACGATACCGTCAAGATCCTGTTTCACGAATATGTGGTCATGTCCGTGGAAGAACGCCGACACATGATATTTCACCATCAACTGATGGAGCGGCATCTCCCAGCCGGGACGGTTCGCCGCGAAGCCGTTCAAACTGTCACTGTTCAAACCTCCCATCTCATAGAACGGCACACCCTCGATCCCTCCGCGACCTTCGGCATCAACACCGCCGACGATCTGATGAGCAAAGACAAATTTGAAATCGGCCTTGCTGTTCATGAGCATTTTCCGGAACCAGTCATACTGCACTTTCCCGAGTGTCCAGTCCCAATTATTTTTCGTAGTACCCGGTTTCTTCACCGTATACCAGTACGGATCGAGTACGACGAACAGCGCATTGCCCCACTCCCACGCATAGTAATTCTGACGCTGCCCGACGAACAATGCATTGGTCGTATCACCGGTGTAGAATCCATCCGGGAAGGGCTGAGGATAATACGATTTTCGGATGTTCGCCGCCCATACGGGAAGCGTGTTTGCGGTGCCGTTCAGCAGCCAGCCGAGTTCACCGTCATGATTTCCCTGCACCATCATCAGCGGAACGGAATGACAGACCGTGTCGTAGACCGTCCTGAGCAGCAGATTCCTCTTCAGCACTTCGGCCTGATTGATCACCGGAAGTTTATCGGACATGAATGTGTCGCCGAGGTCGAGCATGAAATCGGGTTCACCGGCGAGGATGTTCGTGAACGTTCTTTTTAAAAGGACAGGATTGGTGCTGGTATCGAGATGCGGATCCGCTTCGATCGCGAATGAGAACGGACGCCCGTACGGGCGGGCAGTATGGAACGAATGTTCCGGTCTCGCTGCGAATTCCGTTGAAGCTGCAAACCGCCAGCGCACACGATAATAATATTTTGTATCAGGAAGGAGTCCGGTCAGCGTTACAGTGACAGGAGCATTTGAGCCACAGTTGAATTTAGCCGACTGCAGAGGGAATGAATTCGGCACCGTTCCATACTCCACGAACGCTTCAACATCATTATCCGTACAAATATTGAGAGCGATCGAATGGTCCGTCGGACGGCCGAGCATCTCTCCGCCGATGAACTGGATACTGTCCGCCGATGCATTCGCTGACAGTGAAGAACATAGAACCGCTGACAACAACACGATGTGCAGAAGAATTGATCTCATGGAATTTGAAACCTGTTATTTAAGCAGAAGAGCTTTTTGTGTGTATGTCATTCCGTGTGCTGTAAGCCGATAAAAATAAACACCGCCGGGGAGATGAGCCGCGGAGAACGTTTCCGAATAATTTCCGGCATCACGCCAACCTTCATAGAGTACGGAAACTGTTTGTCCTACAACATTATAGACCTTCAATGAGACCGGTCCGCTCGTTTGTATTCGGTATCGGATGATGGTGGCAGGATTGAACGGATTCGGATAATTCTGTTCGAGCGCAGTTGTGACCGGCATTGCCGTTTCTGAACGGACACCAGTGACTGAAGGAATTATAGTATACGAATGCGCGATCTCGCCGTTCTTCCGCAGCGCTGTCTCATCCGCCGGCAGCCATGAACGGACGAACTCGACCGTTGCATTCTCCTGAGCTACTTTCACACGGATATGTCCCGTTCCATCCAGTTTCACATCGGTGTAGGCATCCCCGTTATCGCGCATACCGATGATGTATGTGGAATCGGACGGCATCGGGACTTCCTGATAGATGAGTCCGTCCACAATTTCTTTTGCATAGAGATGATCATGTCCCTGAAAAAATACATTCACTCCATACTTCACCATCAGCTGATGGAGCGGAAGCTCCCAGCCGGGACGCTTCGAAGTGAATCCGAAGACCGTCCCATTATTCTCATATCCGCCCCACTCAAAGAATTTCGTGAGCGTCGCTGCGCCTCTTCCCCATCCCCGCACATGATGGGCGAACACGAACTTATATTTCGATCTGCTCTTGATGAGTGTCTCGCGGAACCATTGATACTGCGCATCACCGATCGTCCAATCCCACACTCCCGGACTTGCACTTGATGCTGCATAGCGATAGACATCGAGCACAACGAAGAGTGCATCGCCCCATTCCCATGCATAATAATTCTGCGGCTGACCGATGCCGTACGCTTCCGATGTAGTGTTACCGGAATAGATACCGCCGGGAACGGGATTCGGGAAATAGTATTTTCTCCAAAGGGTCCCGTTCACTCCCAAATTATTCGGAGGGGTCAGTTGAAGGTAATATCCGCTCTCCCCTTCGTGATTACCAAGACAGAACAGGAGCGGCATAGAATGACACGCAGTGCCGAACAGCGACCGGCAGTCCAAATGCAGCTGTTTCAGTTCGTCGCTGGTGATGGTGAGCGGATTGTGGTCATCGCCGAATGTGTCGCCGAGATCGAGCAGAAAATCGGCACTGTCAGCAAGCTGATTCTGGAATGTCCGTTTCCACATCGTCCAACTCCCCTTTTTATCGTAGGGGTGCGGATCCGCTTCGAGGACGAATGTGAAGGTGGCACCCTTTGCGCGCTGCGTCCTGATGGAGTGTTCAGCACCGGCAGAATACTGCTGACCGGAACCGGAGACGCGGTAACGGGTCCTGTAAAAATATTTTGTATTCGGAACGAGTTTGGAAAGGAGGAATTCTGCCGGAACATCGGCAGAGACCGAAGAAATCGGTGTTGACGATTGATACACGCCGCTCACCGTCCCGTATTCACAGTAGACATCGCATTTTTGATTCAGCAGAACGCTGATGGTGCAGGAAGAATCGGCAGGTCTGCAGGCGACCTCATTCAAACTCTGTCCGGACAGTTGATCGATGCGAAAAAAAAGAAGAACAAATATTAGGATCAGATATCTCATAGATTCACGGCAGCTTTTACATCAATCATGCCAAATATTTTAATTGGAAAATCTTAGTGAACTGCAGTCCAAATTTGTTTACAGCGCATTGCGTGCACAGATTCATGCAGAGTATGCATAACAGATATCACGTATCGCTGAGATAAAACCTCGGACGTATCCGGTCAACGCCTTCTTTTCTCGATCATTTTTTTGAATTCGCTCTTTTGGGACGGAGACAGAATATCCATGATCCTGTCATCTTCATCCTTACGGATGCGTTCTTTTTCACTGTCAACGGATCGTCTGTCTGCTCCTGTTGATCTTCGGAGTTTCTCGCCTCGTTGTTGAGAAGCGGTGATGATGACCTCAAGTTTCTTCCGCTGTTCCGGTGAAAGACCCAGACGTTCGGTGTATTTGTCGATCTTTTCTGATGCCGAGGGAGGAGTGCGGTCACCGGATGATCGTCGAGGCTCAGCACGCTGTTCTTTTTTAGGTCCACGCAGTTCGCGCGGCTGACGAGGTTCATCACGATCCTCTTTCCGTTCCGTCAGCTCCTCTTTCGGCGGTCTTCTGCCGAACAACTGAGCGATGATCGGCTGCAGTTTTTCCTTTTGCTGCTGATCGCACAGCGCCGCGACCTTCACGAAATGCCGGTACCGGAGGAGTTCGATCTGTTCCTGCAGTCCACCGATCTCCCGCGTCAATTGCAGAGCATCCGCCGAATCCGAACTTCCGGTAAAGACTCTCTCTGAAAGCTTCCTCTTGAACTCGGAAATGCGCTCATTCAGCGGACGTGTTTGAACGTGATACTCCGAAAGAAGCGACCGGAATGCTTCTGTTTGTTCATCAGAGAATCCTAACGTGGTCCTCATCAATTCGACGGATCCGGTGGATTGTGTTGCGCGGCTCTTCTGCGTCCCCTGTTCATCCGAGGATGTCTGGATCCACAGAACGGATACGGTGATGATATTCATCAGGACCAACAGAAAGATCAGGATATTCTTCATTCGTAATTGATTGAACCAGTCCATAGTCACCTCACATCATTATTTTGTATCTGATCGATCTCATATTCGGAACTGAGCTGTGTCACCACATCCTGCGCCGGTTCGGTCCGATGCAGACCGCCTGAGACATAGAACACGGTGATGATGTTCAGCAGCAGCATCACGATCACCGCGGCGATTCCGAATTCGAACCTTCGCAGGGTATTCCATCCGGTCAATACCCGGGGAACGTTTCGCTGTTCGATGATGCTGGAAGCTAATGCGGGATCTCCGATGAGCACCGGATCATGGTCGTAGATCTCAAGGGTCCGTTGGATCTCCGACTGCAGCCGTCCTTCTTGCGTACGGTTATTTTCCATCGTTCAGTTGATCCTTATAATAATCAGACAATAATTTTCGAAGATTCTCTTTCGCACGATGAATGAGGGATTCCACCGCTGAATGACTCACTCCCATTATCTCGGCAATTTCATCCTGCGAAATGTTATTAATCTTATGCAGCGTAAAAGCGGTCCGTTGATTCAGCGGCAGCCGTTCAAGAGCCCGTGTCAGAGCATCTGCCCGTTCCGTTCTTTCCAATTCTTCTTCCGGCAGATTTTCCGTTGAGACCAATTGCTCTTCGGCCGATTCAAATCCAACGATCGGAAGGATCACGCCGAATCGTTTCTTTCGATTGGTATTCCTGATCCAATTGAGCGATTTCGCCACCATAATACGATAGAGCCAAGTCGACAGCTGCGAGTCACCACGGAACGATCGGATCGATTCAAAGATCTCCATGAATACTTCCTGCGTAATATCTTCCGCCGCTTCAGTGTTCCGGACGAATCTGAATGCCCCGTTTAAAATACGGTCCTGATACGTACCGACCAGGGCGCGGAACGCTTCCTGGTCGCCGTTTTTCAAACGTGCTATGATCTCTGATTCACTCATTCAGTGGTTACCGGTATATCAGTTTAGACACCGCTCATGTAAGAATCCTGCGGTCGAAAATCACTATTCTAAAAATATTTGTGAAAAGCATCCTAAATTCAGGGGAATGAAAAAGGGACAGTTCAGGATCAAGGATAATTCACTCGGATTTAAAACAGTGATTCCCAAACAGAATTTGGGAATCATGATGGAACAGAGAGGGGGATTTATACCCGCGAATGCCGAAGTTGTTCAGGCGTCGCAGGAAGAGATCACAATGCGTTATCGAGGGAAATGTCCATATCCGTTTGAGATCCCGCCTTGGAGTGCGTTCGAACGAGCAGCGAATCCACGGAATGGACCAGCACTTTTCCCGTGTGCGGTTTGGGAATGATGGCGGTCGGACGGATCGTGCCGAGCAAATGGATCAGTTCCTCCTCGGAATATCCCGAACACATGATAACAACGACATCGGGATTGATCTTTCGCAGTTCGATCAGCACTTCCCTTCCGTTCAGTTTCGGCATGGAGAAATCAAGAATGACGATATCGATGGTGCGCCAATGCTGACGGTAGATGGAGACACCGATCACGGGATCGGTCGTGGAACGGATCTGATATTGCACCTCGTGAAAGATATCATTCGCCAGTTCAACGATATAATCCTCGTCATCGATAAAAAGAACGGACGGTGTATGCGGCAGATGCGGGGCATATTCTGCCGGCGTCTCCGGTCTTCCGGTCTTCTCACCGTGGAACGGAAGCACGACACTGAACGTGGTCCCTTCACCTTCCCTGCTCTCAACGCGTATCCCGCCCCGGTGTCCCCGGATGATCCCGAGCACGGCGGAGAGTCCCAATCCTCTGCCGATGAATTTCGTGGTGAAGAACGGATCGAAGATCTTCCGGACCGTTGCGCTGTTCATTCCGCAGCCGTTGTCGGTCACCCGCAGGATCGAGTACCTTCCGCCCGAAAGCGGGAGATTATCCGCCAGCGCATACGGCAGCAATTCATCCTC
>CALROS020000078.1:0-7082 GCA_943369855.1 Chitinophaga pinensis
TATTGGCCTTGTCCAGCCGCATATTGATGCGCGAGAGTTCATCGCGGGTCGATTCGACATCCTTCAGATGCTGTTCGATCTTTTCCTTCGTTTCCACAAGTTCTTTGGTCCTGTCATCAACGATACTCTTCAGATGTTTTGCATGACGGTGAACATTCGCCGTGCGCATCGCATAGAGTCCTGCACCGAGGATGATCAGACCGATACCGACGAGGAATCCGAAATACGGTGTTTGATGGAAATACGGTTCGAAGATAACAGCAGCGGTCGCTTCGTCGGTGCTCCACGTGCCGCCGTCGATCGATGCATTCACTCTGAAGGTGTATGAACCGGGAGGGATGTTCGTATAATATGCGGTCCTGCGGACTCCGGCGTCATTCCAGTTCGCATCGAATCCCTCCAATTTATAACGGAACCGGATGCGCTCCGGCGACATGTAGCTCAGACCTGTATAATGGAACTCCACGGAACTGTATCCCGGTTCGATCTCCAGCGTTGAGTCGGGATAATAGGTCTGTTCGTTCACCCGGATCTCTTCCACATGAAGGGGGAATTCATTGATCTGATCGACGATACGGTTCGTATCGACCATGGCAAGTCCGCCGACAGTAGTGAACCAGATCTTCCCGTCCGACGCTTTGATGATGCTGGGACTTGAGACACCGCTGATCTCCGCGTTCTGTAATCCGTCCGATCGGCCGAAATCGATACGGGAGAATTTCTTCAGTGTGCCGTCCGCAACTTTTTGGAACTCCGCTTTCGGAATTCGTGTGATCCCCTGATTCCCGCCGATCCACAGGTAACCGGCATCATCCTCGATGATCATCAACGTGACATCCTCGCGAAGACCATCCTTCGTTGTGAAGCTCTGGAATTTCCCGTCGGCAAACCGGTTGATGCCGCCGCCGTTCGTTCCGATCCACAATGCACCGCTCTTATCCACGAACAGACAGAGGATAAAATTGTTCGATAATCCGTCCTTCGTTGAATACGTCTCGATGCCGCGCGGTGTGATCTTATTGATTCCGCCGCCGTTCGTTCCGACCCAGATCTCGTTGTTATAGGAGCGGGCCATTGCCAGGATATTGTCATTGGCAAGTCCCTGCCTGGTCGTCAGCGGGATGACGGAATCACCTTTGATGCGGGAGATCCCGCCGCCGTAGGTTGCGACATAGAGGTCGTTGTCGAATCCTGCTTCGAATGCACGGATATAATTTTCCGTCAATCCGTTGGTGTTGTTGTAGTATTTGAATTGTTTCCCGGAAGGTTTCGTCTCATCATACCGGATGACACCGCCTCCGTCCGTTCCGATCCACAGGAGTCCGTTATGGTCCTCATACAACGCACGGATGAATTTGTTCGGAAGCTGTTTCTCATTCCATGTCTTCACGGATCTTCCGTCAAGACAATTCAAGCCGCTGCCGTTCGTCCCAACCCACAGCCGGTGTTTGCTGTCTTCGAGCACCGTGCGGACATAGGAATCCGAGAGTCCGGCCTTTTTGCCGAAGAGTTCGAACTTGCGGATATGCAGCTGACTTAAACCGTTCCGCGTTCCGATCCAGATATTCTGTTCATTGTCCTGAAAGATCGTTCGGATAAAATTATTGACGAGTCCGTTATCCGACGTCAGTGCGTCGAACTGAGCGCCGGTCGATGAGGGAAGGAACCGGTTGATGCCGCCTCCATCCGTTCCGATCCACAACGTGTTCTCTTTGTCCACAAACAGCGAACGGATGGAATTATTGGTGAGTCCGTTCGCCGTTGAGAACGACTTGACCGTACCGTTCGTTATTCGGGCGAGACCATTCGACGTTCCGACCCAAATGGAATTGTTCTGGTCCACGGCAAGAGCCGTGATGGAATTGTCAGGGAGTCCGTTCGCCGTAGTGAGTGTTCGTAGGGACTGTCCCTCGATCTCGATAAGTCCGATATCGGTCGCAAGGTAGATCGTTTTTCCTGATTTTTGCATCGTGCGAAAGAGGATATTCTTCGGCAGCTGCTTGTCGAGGAACGGAACGATCCCTTTGATCTCACCGGAATCGTTGATGAGAACAGTGTGAATGCCGCCCCGTTCCGTTCCCACGATCAGTTCATTCGGCGAGAAGGATTGGATGGATTTGATATATTCTTTTCCGCCGGAATTGAATGCATCAACCGACGTGAATGTATGATTTGCATAACGGACGATACCGCCGCCGTTCGTACCGAACCATGATGTGCCGCTCTTATCCTGATGCATCACCGTGACGTGATTGATCTTGAACGCAGGAGTGATGGACCTGTTGAAATGAATGAACTTCATGCCATCGTAACGCGCCAAACCGGCATATGTCCCGATCCAAATATATCCGTCCGATGATTGATCCACCAGATCGACCGTGTTCTGCGGCAGTCCGTTATCCGCCGTATAATTGGTGATCACATATTTATCGAATGACACCGCACGGCCGGGGTTCTCACCAAAGCCGAACACCAATGTTGTTATAATAGAGAAGAGCGGAACGGCAGCGAAAAATCGTCTCATAAAGTTGACATTATTTTTGGGATGGCTAATTTACGAATAATAATCAGAATAATGGAACGGTCCCGATAGAATATTGTAAAATATCGTGTATATTCCACAAGAATTGGAACCGACTATGAAAAAATTACTTCTGTTGACACTGTTCATTTTCCCATGTATCGGTATGGCCCAGGAACAAATGATGGTCCGCCCTAAACTGCTGATACAAAGACCCCCGCAATATCCCGCCGATGCAAAGAAATTACGGGTGGAAGGGACAGTACTTCTGAATGCAACTGTCGGGACAGATGGAACAGTGAAGGGATCGGAATTTGAAGCGGCGGAGTTCTCCTATTCAGGTGTGAAGAAAGAGGTCCGTTCGTCCGGGGAACTGGAATCTCTCGCTTCGCCGTATAAAGAAGCTGCCCGTTCATTGATAGAAAGTGCCAAAGCAAGTGCCCGTCTGTGGAAATTCGCACCCGCAAAGCTGGCGGGAGAATCCATCGAAGCGACCATCCGTATTCCTTTCAATTTTGATCTCCGCATCCTTCCCGCACAGCCGAACAAGAGCGCTCCAAAAAAGAAAAAATAGAGACCGATCAGAGAGCAACTTTTTCGACGTTGCTGACTCTTATCTATAATGCAGCACACACTGATGACAGACCAGCAATTGGCGCAGAACGTGACAGCGGGGGATCCCCGCGCTGTTTCGCTGTTCTATGAGCATTACCGGTATGGGTTGTTCAGGTTCTGTTCACGGCTGCTGTCGGATCCTGTGTCGGCGGAAGATGTGGTGCATGATACATTCATGATCCTTCTGAACAAAAAGGATCAATTGCGCGATCCGTCCGTACTGCGCTCCTGGATATTCACCATAGCCCGCAATGAATGCATCACGCTGCTGAGAAAGAATAAAAAATTCAGAACGTTCAGAGATGATGAAGAAGCAAGTGTCTTTGAAGGACCGTCCGAACGGACGGAATCAGATGAGCGAAGTATGATCGCGGAGAGATTACTGAATGCATTGCTGCCTCAATATAAAGAGGTGATCCTGCTGAAAGAGTATGAAGGATTGTCCTACGAAGAGATCGCTGCGGTTACTGATACGACCGTCAGTTCCGTTAAATCGCGATTATTCAAAGCGCGGCGATCGATGATGAAATTACTGGAACCGTACAACAGAGGAACACTATGAACGAGCAAAATAACGACCTCCTTCAGCGCTGCATGGATGATGACCTGAATGACGAAGAGATGAAACATCTGTTCGCAACGCTGAGCAGCGATGAACAACTTCGGAAGGACTTCCGGTCGCTGGCGGCACTGAAGAACGAGCTTCGAAGGATCCCGGATCCTCTTCCGCCGATCTATACAAATTCAGGGGTGCGGAAGTATTCTGCCGACAATGGTTCTATTCGAAAGGGAGGAAGGATTTCCTTCAACCGACTGATCACCTCGAAGATCTCCGTAAGGATCCCAGTGATCGCGGCGCTGCTGTTGACGATGGGACTCGCGGGTTACGGTGCCATGATGCTGATGTTCCCGAAACAGCCCAGAACAGAATATGTATATGTTGTTGAGATGCCGCCGGTGATCATTCAAAGCAGTTATTCAAATTAAGGAGGGTGTGATGAGATATAGTATGTTCCTGAGCATAATCATCACCGCAGTTACTCTTGCCCAACAGCCTGATACGTTTAGGACCGAGATCGCAGTTCGGCAGTCATTGTTGGCGGAGTTAGGCGGACGATCAGGGATCGCCGGAACGGTGATCGATGCCGTTTCAAAAAAACCGCTCGCCAATGTACGGGTGGAAGCTCTCGGAACCTCGAATATCGTTTTGACAGGACCGGATGGTCAATATAAATTGATATTGTTGCCCGGTTTCTATCAGGTCCAGGCATCAGTGAACGGATTTGTAACGGAGCTGAAGAATAATGTGAAAGTGAAGGATGATACGGAAACGGAATTGTTCTTTTCCTTGCGGATGGATGACAGCAACCCGCCCGATTTTGTACCGGTGGATAAACAGCCTCAACCATTGTTCAATAAAAATCCTGCGCCACATTATCCAGAACTTGGACGGAAGATTAAAATGGAAGGACTCATTTGGATCAAATTGCTTGTTAATGAAGAGGGGAATACTGTTAAAGCCGAGGTGATCCGCGAAGAATTTTCTGCTCCGGATCCTCCTGAACTGCTCAATTCAAATTCTCCGTCGGAGAAGAAGAACTTCTCGGATCAGGTTTACAAGGCGAAAAGTCAATTTGAAGAAGAGGCAAAAAATGCAGCGCTACAATGGAAATTTTCTTCGGCAATGATGGCAGGAGAAAAAGTGAAGGTCTGGGTCTCTATTCCATTTAAGTTCAAACTTGATCAGGAAAAGAAATCCTCTGACCATTCGGTGCCGAAGAAATAGCACCATATTTAAAATCTAATTGATCACTTCTACACTTGCAGTCACAGCAGCGCCCGCTGCTTCAAGTGTCTTTGAAACAGAACAGTATTTGGTCACCGAAAGCTCAACCGCGCGTTGAGCTTTTTCTTTTGGAACGTCCCCTTTCAGCGTGAAATGAAGGTGGACCTTCTTCCAGAGGTTTGCATCTTTTCCTATTTCCCGCTCTCCTTCGATGGTCACCGTCAGATCATAATTCTCGATCCGCTGTTTCTTCAGGATGGAAACGACATCGATCGAACTGCACGCTCCTGCTGCTGCGAGCAGGGACTGCATCGGACGGAATCCGGCATCATCGCCGCCGCCTGCTTTATTGTTGTCAAAAATGATGGTGTTCTCGTTCTCATTCTTCGCTTCGAGTCTGTAATTGCCGTTCGTACGGTGAAGGGTCACTTTCATGGATGCGCCTTGTGCTGATTAAAATGCTGAACCGAGATTGATGGTGATGAAGAATCCGCCGAAATCCGTTTTCTTGCGGACCTTTCCGGGGAGATAATATGGTGTGAATGTTTCCCCTGCTTGAGGGGTGATCAGAACATCCGGATCCTGCAGACTGTTGATCCCTTTGCTGTACGGAATGTAATAGTAACGGACATTGATCCCGGATAAACTTCCCATGTCGGCTCCGAAGAATGCGCCGATCCCGATATATCCGCCGACGGTATAGTGTGCCTGACCATAACCGAGACTGCTGAAGAATTCCCTGTCGTACGGTGAAGCAAGGATGACGGTCGGTCCGACTCCGCCGTTGATATAGGGACGGAAACTATCAGTGATGTCGTCCGCAAACAAACGGTACTGAGCCCCGAACATGATCGGCATCATCAGGAACCGGTTGATCTTTCCCGGGATGTAAGATTGGCCCCAGTAATCGAAATACTCAACCTCGTTATCATCTTTGGATTCTGCGATCCCGAGTGTGACGGTGCCGGCGAGTTCACGCGAATATTGGTGTCGGAAGAATCCGGCAAATCCGAATCCGTTGTTGGAAAGGAGAATGTCCACGCCCCAGCCGTCGTTGTATGACGATTGAACGGGAGCAAGGATCTCGGCATCCGGTGATGAGAAGATGATCGTGGAGTCTTTGCTCTGTGCGGAAAGGAATGACAATCCTATCAAGAGAAGGAAGAATATTTTATTCATATGCACCTCGCTGCGAAGATCTATTCTACACTGAATAACGCACATTTAAGATAATGAGTTTCCGGCATAGATGGTAGGGTCGGGTGATCGGGCGAAGCGCCGGAATACTGCAGAAGTTTTATCCTGCGGCCTGCACGCGAACTGCTCTCCTGAACAATCTGCAGGAATGTATCCTTATCGATATGATGGGAGCATGATGCGGTAATGAAGATACCGTTCGGAACCGTCACGCGTAATCCGTTCGTATTGATCTCTTTATATCCTTTAATGGCGTTCGAAACGGTCTTCTTGCTTTTTGTGAAGGAGGGAGGATCGAGGATGACCACGTCCCATTTCTTTCCTTCTTTCGATGCCGTTTCCAGGAACTGAAAAACGTCGGCGGTATGGAATTGAATGTTGGACAATGTATTGAGCGCGGCATTTTCTTTCGCTTTTATCAACGCATCTTCGGAGATATCGACGCAATCGACCGATGCTGCGCCGTACAAAGCCGCATACAGTCCGAATCCCCCTTCATTACTGAAACAGTCGAGGACGGATGCATCCTGTGCGAACGGTTTGGAAATGGTCCTGTTATTTCTCTGATCGAGGAAGAATCCGCTCTTCTGTCCTTCCATCACATCCACGGTGAATTTTACACCATTCAGGTCCACAACGGTCGGTGCGACGGTGCCGCGAAGAATATTCTTGCGGAGCGGTATCCCTTCCAGTGTCCGCAGCGGGGACTCATTCCGTTCAACGATCCCTTTTGGTGAGAAAATGGATTCAACGACAGAGCAGATAAGCTCAAGCCGCAGGTCCATTCCGATAGAGAAGGTTTGGATTGAGATATACTCATTGTACCGGTCGATGATGAGTCCCGGCAGGAAATCACTCTCGCCGTTCACGACACGATATGTATCGTTTCCGGGGAAAAGTTTCTTCCGTAATTCGAATGCATTCCTGATCTTCGATGCAAAGAACTGTTCGTTCACTTCCTCG
>CALROS020000079.1:0-7036 GCA_943369855.1 Chitinophaga pinensis
CCGTCCAAGTGGGCGGAGAACAGGGATTCATCTATAGCAATGCGGACATCAACTTCCCGATCATGCCGGAATCGTGGAAGAATCTGACCGTGATGCAGGATGTTCCGGTGCAGAGAACGGAATGGAAGATCATCTTCTCGAAATTCTCCACTGTGCCGATGTATCTGCTCATCGGGATCCCGAAAGAAGTGATCCTGCTGCCGGTGAGGAATCTGCTCTTCACCTCCGTTGTGGTGATCGCCGCGCTGACCGTGATCGTGGTCGTCTTCGGCTGGAATTTTTCGCGTCAGCTCTCCAAACCGGTCACGCAATTGGTGGCGGATGTGGAGCGGCTGAAAGGATTGGATTTCTCGCAGCCCGTCTCCATTCCTCAGCTGAAGGAGATCGCCTCCGTTGCAACGACCATTGAATCGATGAGGACCGTGCTGGAACGGTATCAGCGCATCAATGTGGAAAAGATCATCGTGGAGGAATGGAAGAACAAATTCTTCCTGTCGCACAGCGAGGACGGCATCTGCATTACGGACGGGAACGATGCATTCACGTTCATGAATGATACATTCCGGCTCGTCAACACTCAATTGCAGAAGACAGCTCCCGTCACGGGAAAACATGAACTGCTCTCCCACCCCGGCATTGAACGGACGAAAGAATCGTCCCGCGAAGAATTCAGCGGAGCGTATACAATTTCCTTCCATCAAAGAGAGATCAAGGTGGAGATCCCGGATGCGGATCCCCAATATTACCGTCTGCACGATGTAACGATCGAACGGGAAACAGAGAAACTCGGCTCGCTCATCGTGCTGCACGATCTGACGAATGACCGCTTGATGGACAAAATGAAATCGGAGATGATGAACTTCATCGTCCACGAACTGCGCAATCCGCTCAACAGCATCATGGGCTTCACGTCCTTCATGACGGAAGAGCCGGATATGGCGGTCGAGGAGCGGATGGAATATCTGAAGATCGTCCAGGAAAGCAGCAAGACCATGAATCAGCTGGTGAACCGTTTCCTGGATGTACAGCGTCTCGAATCACGCACGATCGAGTATCATCAAGAGTCATGCGACCTCGTGAAGATCGCCCGGACCGTCTGTGATTCACAGAAACCGCAGCTGACTGCGAAGTCCATCACGCTCAATTTCGCCGCCGAAGAGAATATCCCGCAGACATTCGCGGCGCCGGATCTGATGCGCGAAGCATTCCTGAATCTTGTCTCCAATGCCATCAAGTACGGCGACGAGAATAGGACCATCGATGTTGAGATGAAACGTTTGAGCGAGAACATCCTCTTCATCATCACCGACCACGGTTACGGGATCTCGGCGGAAGATCAACAGAAATTATTCTCAAAATTCTTCCGTGTAACGTCAAATAAGAAAGCAGCATCACAGATCGGCACAGGACTCGGACTTGCCCACGTGAAGGAAGTGATGACCTTCCATAAAGGGAATGTCACACTCGATTCCAATGCCGAAATCGGCTGTAAATTCACCCTTTTCATACCCATTGTCGCGAATTCATGAAGCAACATTCACTAGAACGCATATCAACAGTAAAAAAGAATTGTCATTGCGAGCCGTTTTTTGGCAAAGCAATCTTAAAATCTATGAACGATTGCTTCGTCGTCCTAAAACGCAGGACTCCGCGCAATGACATTGCGTTTCTGAGATTCCATATACTTTTTCTTCTCCTATTCTGCGCCACCGTTGCCGGCGCTCAGATTCAATTCACTTCCGGTGAGATCAGCAAAAAAACCGTTGAGCTGACCGGTGATGCGTCGGCATGGGCGGTCGTCCTCTCCTTCGCTCAGCGGGATGAGGTCTCGAATTCATTCTCCCTCTCGAAGGATGCGCTCGCACAGATCAAAAAATTCTCACAGCTTCACGGCAAAGTGAAAGAGGGAAAAGAATTCTTCAACAAACTGTTGAAAGCCGGCGCACGCGTCTTCGCACCCGAAGAACTGCAGAGAGCAACACTGTTCGCTGTCGGATATGATTCGCTGGTGAAGGAAGGAAACTATACTGAGCTGACACGCTACGGCGGGCTGTATCTCGGTTCACTGGAGAAGATCAAAAAAGAGATCGAAAAGAAACGGAACGAGGACATCGACGCGCTCATCGCGGAGAAGAACGGCAATGTCGACAAACGTAAAGGATTCCTCGGTGATTGGAAAGCCGCGAACAAAGGAGATATGCTCACGCAGGCGGACGGCATCAAGACCGGTGACGCGAGCTTCGCGCAGCTGGCATTCACGGACGGCGTGGAAGTGATGGTCGATCCGAATTCCACCGTCGTCATCCGCGAATCGAAGATGGACAAACTCGATCAGAGTGTCCGCCGCGATATTGCGCTCGTGAAAGGAAGTCTGCTCACCAAACTGACCGAGAGCGCGAAGGAACGGAACAACTTCACTTTCCAAGCCGGCTCCGCCGAATCGCAGGTCCGCTCGGGAAAATTCTGGGCGAGCGCTGTTGAGGAACGCCGGGTGAAACTTTCCAACTACGACGGCACGATGGATGTCTCCGCGAATAAAGGTAAAGTGAAACTCCGTTCGAACGAAGGGACCGTTGTTGAAAAAGGAAAAGATCCTCTTCCCCCCATCGCTCTCCTTCCCGCTCCGCAGTTGGTGTGGAACGGCATCGATTCCGTGATCTATTCGGATAATCTTCCGCTCCGCTGGAATTCAATTGCAATGAGCACGGGATACAAAGTGGAATTGTGTAAGACGAAAGAGTTCAACACGACCATCAAAGGATTCTCCACCACGCAGCCGAATCTGAAACTTGAGAACATCGAACTCGGCGTCATCTTCGTCCGTCTGACAGGCATTGATAAGTTCGGACTGCGCGGAATGGAAAGTCCCGTCTATAAGATCCTGCGCGTGGAGGACAAACTCCCGCCCGCCATCTATGTTGAGGGCTGGGATACGGACCGTCGCTACACCGCTCTTGCGAGGATGATCATCAAAGGAAGCACCGAAGCGGATGCAACATTCATGGTGAACGGCAAAGTCTCACCGCTGGATGCGAACGGCGCATTCTCCCTGATCGTTTCAACGGAACAGGCGGAGAAACAGCTGACCTTGAAGTCCACGGACCGTTCGGGTAATTCGCGCGAACGGCTCCTTTCCATCGTCCCGATCGACACGAACCGAGTCGCGAAGATCGAATTCAACTGTCCCACGGACGGGTCCACAATCCTTCCGGTAACGAGTGAGATCTCCGCACACGGTACGGCATATCCTTCCATGAAGATCACAGTGCGGCACGGCGAACAGACATCGGTCGTTCAGACGGACAGCCAAGGCAATTGGGCGGTGTCGCTGAAACAATTGAAAGGAACGCAATTGACAGTGGTATTTGAGTCAATTAGTGATAATATTGTAGTAATTTCCAGAACCTATCAGGTCGAATAAATGCAGTTTGGCGTTATCATCAGCACATTTTTTAGCAGGAAATCATTGTCGGCACACGCATTTCATCTGAAACGGACGCTCTCCGTTTCATTATTACTGTTCATTTGTTCAACATTCCTCGTCTCGCAGGAAGTGTTCCTCTCTGTCTCCGGGAATCAGGCGCAGATCAAAGAGACGGGCGACAATGCGCATCAATATGATTTCTGGATCAAACCGGAAGCCAATGCTGCAAAGGCAACGCTCCATATCTTCGATGCGGGTCTCGGAGGCGTGGCGGATATCATTCAGGGCGGGATGGAAACAAAAACGACCTTTGAACTGATACCGTTCGATGCGCTCTATTCCTACAGCAACGGCAAACTGACCGTCAACGCAAAGACAGCCAAAGCAAGTGTAAAACTCACGACGCAGGATGAACAACAGTATTACAACCGCTGGAAAAAATTCTCGACCGTTGAACCGTCAAAGAACGGATGGATCCTGCGCGTGCGTGCAAGCGATGGAAATGATGTGAACAGTTTCCAGCTTGTTGTAGCGGACTCGAATTCCGTCACGGCACAACGGAACGACTGGTCCATTCTCGCCGTCGATCTCTCCGTGTGTCTCTACCGCGTTCCGGTGACTGCCGAAATGCAGATCCGTCCTTTCCGTCCGTTCGATGATGAACTCGCGAGTTTTTCCTCCTTCGGTGAAGAGCAGGTGCAGGTCGGTATCCGGGATGAATTCGGAAGTTATTCCAAACTTCCGGTCGCGAAGGGATTCTTCGTCCCCACCCTCCCGAACGGAATGAAGAACAGCTGGGGATTGACCGTCTCCGGTTCACCGCTGAAGGTGAACAATCTGGTGATCAAGGGAAAATACTTCCCCATCCTGTGGGATCTTAAGCCGACGGTCGTCCGTCAGCCGCAGAAGCCGGTGATCGAAGCTGTGCAGCTGGCAAGTTCGAACTGCAACAATGTCATCCTCGCACTGAGCGAAGCAACAAAGAAAAATAATTCGGGTATGATCCCGAAATGGAGTTTTGGCAAGACGATCATCGAAAAGGATTCCGCGGATATTGATTTCAAAAAGCCGGGAAAGAATTTCGTCACATTGTTCATCCCCACACGCGGCGTATATTTCCCGAAATACTGGATGCAGGATGTTGCAGTTTCTGTGAATGCACCGCCGAAAGCAGTGATCACGGCGGACAGGCTCATCGCCGCACCGGGTGAGATCGTCTCCCTCTCCTCTGCGAATTCCACCGATCCGGAAAACGCGCAGCTGAACTATCAATGGTTCGTGAACGGCGAATTCCGCAGCGATGAAAAAGTATTGACACTCTCGAGTCTTCTGCCGACGACGTATGATGTAAAATTGGTGGTGAACGACGGAGCACCGAATTCTTCCTGCACCGAAGCAACAGCGGAACAGAAGATCCGTATCAACGCTCAGCCGTATGTGGATGTGAATTACCGGACGATCTTCGGACGCTCAACTGCGGTCCCGTTCGTGGTGGAGAATGATGCGGACAATGACAACGACGTGCTTGATTTCCTCTGGAACGGGACGGGAATCGTCGGAAAGAATACCGGAAATTCCGTCTCCGTTAAGCATGACCGTGCCGGGACATATTCGCTGACACTCACGGCGAATGACAGAACCAATACATCGAACTCCACATTCACTCAGACGATCAAATACCGTGTGAATGCTGAGCCGATCCCCTCATTCGATCTCGTAAAACAGGCGGCTCCCGGTGATACGCTTCGTCTGCGCGCATCAGCGGTCGACGAAGATAATCCGACCGTTGCATTCTCGTGGCAGTCCACTGCCGGTCATTCGCTGAATGGTGAGAACGCACAATTGAGCTTCAACAATCCCGGTGATTACACCGTCACGCTGACGGCGGACGACGGTGAAGCGGTCGAGAATTCCGTACAGTCCATCAGCCGTAACATCCACATCAACGCAGCGCCTGTCCCGGCGATCACTGCTGAGAACCGTTCGACCTCCGCACGTCAGAGGATCTCCGCCGAAAAGACGACGGACGCCGATCAGAAGGAACTGGTTCACACGTGGGACTTCGGCGACGGAACGACCGGCATCGGAAAGTCAGTGGTGCATGAATATCAGCAGAGCGGCCGTTACAAGATCGTTCTGACCGTTGATGACCGTCAGAAGATGACGAACAGTATCCAGACGACGACCCATGAACTCGTGATCAACCGTTATCCGACCGCGCAGTTCTCACTCCCGTCCAAATGGGAGCCGACCCGTCCTCTGCAGGTGGATGGTTCACGCTCCAGCGATCCGGACGGAACGATCGCCGACTACACTTGGTATGTGAACGGTGTTGAAGCCGGCAAAGGAGTGAATCCTTCCATCACGTTCGACGAACCGGGCGATTATGCCGTAGCGTTGAAGGTGCAGGACAATTCCGGTTTCGATGATGCCGTGGGAATGAAGACCGTTTCGATCCACATCAATTATCCTCCCGTCGTCCGCTGGAAGATGACGCCGGAAGTTGCCGAGCCGAATGTTCCGGTCACGTTCGAAGCGACCGGATCCACGGATAAAGAGACGAAGAACCTTACTCGCGTCCGTTGGAATTTCTCGGACGGCACGACAGCGGAAGGGATGAAGATCACGAAGACATTCACCCGTTCGGGAATTGTCACCGTGACGACCGTGGTGAACGACGATGCGGGATTTGCGAACTCCGCTCAGTCACTGCAGAAGAATATCCTTGTGAACGCATCGCCGATCATTGTCACCAAGACGCTCATCAGAACGAATTCGCGGCGCATCCTGCTCGACGCAAGCCAGAGCTATGACATCGACAAGCATGCGATCAATTTCGAATGGCTCCTTCCGGACAGGACACGTGTGAACAAAGCGGCATTCACATGGGATGCACCGTCGGGCGGCGTCCACTTCATCACACTCACGGCGAATGACGGACAAGGAAGGAAAAACAGTATCACGCGAGAGACCATCAAGATCCTCGTGAACCGTCCGCCGGTCGCCGTCGTGGATTCGCTCGTCTATTCATGCACCGGACAGACGATCCTCTTCAACGGTTCTCTCTCATACGATCCGGACGGTGATGCGGTCTCTACGAAATGGGATTTCGGCGACGGAACAACCTCCACGGAAACGAATCCGGCGCACACATATAAAACGCCCGGATATTACAGTGTGAAATTACTGCTGGATGACGGATTCGCCGAACAGCCGACAACGGCGACCATTCCGATCATCGTGGAAGGTTCACCGGTCGCGTATCAGACATTCACCGACACGACCATCTGCGTGAACGTCCCGTTGGACTTCGACGGAACACGGAGCGTCGATCCGAACGGTCCTATCGGTTCATACACGTGGGACTTCGGTGACGGCATCAATTCACTCGGCTCAAAAGTATCGCACGCATACACCAAAGCCGGAACGTATTACGCTACATTGACTGTGGTCGGCAGCGGCAGCGGACGGTGCAGCAAGGTCAGTCAGGTGACATCCGCCATTCATGTGATCGAAGGACCGACGGCGAACTTCGCCATGCCCGAACGCGTCAGCATCGGCGAGTTGGTGAATATCGATCCCGCCCTTTCCAAACCGAACGGTGCTGTTTCA
>CALROS020000080.1:0-6990 GCA_943369855.1 Chitinophaga pinensis
AAAGGTTTGTACAAAGGTTCCGGGGAACACACATTGGAAGTCTCCGTTTCCATTGAGAACGGATCGTTGAAGAAGGATCTTTCTGCGAATGAACCTCCTCCGTCGTACGGATATTCCGTGAAACGGACCGAACCGGAGGACAATTCATATCGTCGTTTTTTGGAATCACAACAACAACAACAGCAATGATCCCCTCCTGCACACCGTTGCAGATCGGATCCTTCGGAAGTGCGCAGACCCGTTTTCACGGTTTTTCTGTGTGTACGAACCAATGCAAATATCCCTAACGTACAAATGTCTCAGGACATGACCCGCCGTCTATCCTTTTTCACCTTGCACCTGAACTTCTTTCTGTTAGATTGAAAGGACACTTTTTTACACTTACTTCAGGAAGATCAATGAAAATCACAAAGGATGTGGTAGTTTCAATCGAATATACACTTCGCGATAACAATGGAAATGTACTGGATACATCCGAAGGACGCGAGCCGCTGGCATACCTGCACGGCAACGGGAATCTCATTCCCGGACTGGAAGCACAGCTCGAAGGCAAAGCGGCGAACGATGCATTGAAAGTGGTCGTCGCACCGGCGGACGGATACGGCGAACTTGATGAAGCACAGATCGTCAGCGTTCCGAGAAGCCAGTTCGCCGGCGTTACAGAACTTGCCGTAGGAATGCAGTTCACCGCCTCGGGTCCCGAAGGACAGCAGGTCGTCACCGTCACCAAGATCGAGAATGATACGGTCACGGTGGACGGGAATCATCCGCTGGCGGGACAGACCCTGAATTTCGACGTGAAGATCGTCTCCGTACGCGAAGCGACCTCTGAAGAATTGAGCCACGGCCACGTGCATGGTGCCGGCGGACATCAT
This sequence comes from Chitinophaga pinensis, assembly GCA_943369855.1. Lineage (GTDB taxonomy): Bacteria > Bacteroidota > Ignavibacteria > UBA10030 > UBA8401 > UBA8401. The sequence goes on from CALROS020000080.1 coordinate 876, forward strand.
CATTGATGTGATGCGTCTCTCTTCCGCAAAAGAACATCTTATCCTTCTCGGTGTATTCACGGCCGGTCTCATCTGGTCCGTGATACACCCGAAGGATCTGTTCACTTGGTTCCTCGAAGTTGCCCCCGCGCTTATCACCGTTGTCGTCCTTGCGTTCACCTACCGCCGGTTCCGGCTGACAACGCTCCTCTATACACTGCTCTGCATCCACTCGCTCATTCTGATGGTCGGCGGACATTACACGTACGCGGAGATGCCGCTGTTCAGCTGGCTGCGCGATCACTACGGGCTCGCTCGCAATTATTATGACAGGGTGGGACACTTCGCTCAGGGATTCGTTCCGGCGATGCTCTTTCGTGAACTTCTGCTTCGCCGTACCGGCATGCAGCGCGGACGGCTTCTCTCCATTATCATTATTTCGTTCTCCCTTTCCATCAGCGTGCTGTATGAATTTTTCGAATGGTGGGTTGCGCTTGCCATCGGTGAGAATGCCGATGCATTCCTTGCCACGCAGGGGGATGTGTGGGATACACAATGGGACATGTTCCTGGCATTGTGTGGAGCATCTGCGGCGCTGTTATTAATGAGCAGGATCCACGACAAACAAATCGCCGGGCTCCGCCGGCCGGAATAGATCTGTACCGGTCCCGCCGTATTACATCTTTCTTTTCTGCCAATTTGTGAATATTATAGTTTAGTGATGTACGGCGGTGTGGTAACTTTTATTGACAAGGTGTTGGCATGCATGACATTCGAAATGAGATCAAGAACATCAACGAGATCGTCCCGATCCCTTCCACTATTACCCTCATCCTTTCCCAGTCCATCCACGGGGAAATGGCAAATGAAAAACTGATCCGCCTGATCGATGCCGATGCCGTGCTGACCGCGATGATCCTCCGTGCGGCGAACTCCGCGTTCTACGGACTCCGTTCCGGTGTTGCCACCACCTCCCACGCAGTGATGCTCCTCGGTCATGCCGAGATCAGCCGTCTGGTGCTGATGTACGACATGAAGCAGCGCGTCTTCAGTCTCAACAAAGATCAGCGCGATTATCTCAACCGGCTTTGGCTTCACAGCATTTCCACCGCGACAACGGCGCGCATCATCGCAAAGCAGATCGGTTTTCCGACCGTCGGCGAAGAGTTCACGGCGGGACTGCTGCACGATATGGGAAAGATCGTTCTCGCTCAGCACTTCTCCCATTCGCTCACGAAGTCGCAGAACATGATCGAAGAATTGGGAATGAGCGATATCGAAGCGGAGCTTCAAGTGCTGGCCATCTCACACGACGAAGTGGGCGGCATCCTTGCCGAGAACTGGAATCTTCCTTCTGTCATCGTCGATACCATGCGGCATCATCATAACGTGCTGCAGGCAGGCGAGAATAAGAATGTCGCGTCGATCGTCCGTCTGGCGGACCTGCTGAGCGAGCGATGGGGTTTGGGAATTGGCGAGCGGTCCGAAGAAACAGCGATCACCGATGATCCGTGCTGGGGTGTTCTCACCGGTGAGATCACATCGCTGAACGGTGAACCGTTCGACGCGTTCGAAGAGAATGTGCGGATGGAATTCGAGAACAATCAGGCGTTCTCGGAGCTCTTCACCTGAGTGCTTTTTGAATGTTCGTCCGATCTATAATCATTCTCATTCTGAACGGAGTCCCGACACGTTTTGAATCCTCATCGTGTGTGTCGGGACGAAGTGAAGAATCCAGACCGGAATACCGCTTACAGAACCGTTAAAAAGGTCACCTTTTTAACGGTTTATCAAATCTAGAACACGCTCACGCTCACATACCGCTTCGGATTCGCCTTCAGGTCCTTCACCAACTCGTTGAGATTCAGCACCAGTGAATCAAGATGTGTGTACAACCGGTCGTCATACATCAGCTTTCCGATCGTCCCGTCCCCTTTTTCAAGACGCTTGAACACATTCTCGATGGAGGTGCTCGCATCTTTGAATTTTCCCGATGCTTCTTCCATTGTTTTTGCGGTCTTTTTGATCCCCATGATCCCGTCGTTGAGATTCCCCTTCTGGTCCACAGCCATCGTATCGAGCCGCTTTGCAAATCTGCTCATATCTTCGGAGAATGCTGAAAAGTTTCCGACGGCATAATCAAGATGGCCTCCCTGCTGCTGGATGACCCCCTGCAGTTCGCGCGCTGCGCGGTTCATTTCCAGAAGGATGTTTTGAATATTCCGCCGCGTGGGATCGTCGAACGTAGTGTTGACGCGCTCGAGAATTCCGAGCACGTTCGTTGAGATCGGTGAGAGTGTCGATGTCAGTTCCGTCAGGTCCGCTTCGTATGCACCGGTCAGCGTATCACCGTCCTTCAGGATCTCCGGAGAGATTCCGGGAACAAGGGCGATCTGCTTCCCACCCATAATGCTGGCGGATTTGATGAACGCTTTTGAATCCTTCGAGATATTCACTTTATTGTCGATGGTCACCGTCACGGCGATCACATTTCCTGCAAGACGCATATCCTGTACTTTACCGATGTTCAGTCCGGCGATCGTCAGCGGACTCCCTTCCGCGAGTCCGTTCACATTACCGTAGAACAATGTGATGCGGTAATCCTTCGAACGGAAATCCATCCCTTTCAGGAAAATGATCCCGCCGACAAGAATGATCGTCGCCAGAAACACCGCAATACCTATCTTCGCTTCATTGGAAAGATTCATAATAATTTCTTTCGTCTGCTTGTTGATACTCTCATCATGTAACGATTTTAATCGCTTTACTTTTTCTTTGCGAGTGTGAAATACGTTAAGTACTCCCCGACTCCACTACTTCATGAGTCCGTGACTTCACGACTCATCGACTTCAATACTCCCTACGTCGCAATATCACTCTCAATATATTTCCGCACTTCAGGATTCGGACTGCTCCGGATATCCTCCTTCGTTCCCGTCATAATGAACTGTCCGTTCTCGAAGATCGCAAACCGGTCCCCCACCACCCATGCACTGTGGATATCGTGTGTCACGACAATGGACGTGACGCCGAGTGTCGTCTTCAGTTCGTTGATCAGCAGATTGATCCCGTCCGCTGTCTCCACATCAAGTCCGGTCGTCGGTTCATCGTACAACATATACTTCGGTGTCAGCGCGATCGCGCGGGCAAGCCCGACACGCTTCTTCATTCCGCCGGAGATGTTCGACGGCATCAAGTGACTTACATTCGTCAGCTTCACCAGCTCCAGCGCATATGTCACCCGGTCGGTGATATCGGCATCCTTATAATCACTGTGACGGCGGAGTGCCAATTCGATATTCTCACCGACCGTCATGGAATCGAACAGCGCCGCTCCCTGAAAAAGGAATCCGAACTTGAATCGAAGTTTCTGTAATTGCTTATACGTGAGCGAACCGACCTCTTTCCCGTCCACGTTGATGGAGCCGCTGTCCGGTTTGATCAGACCGATGATCATCTTCAGCAGAACGCTCTTTCCTCCGCCGCTCCGGCCGAGGATCACCAGCGTCTCATTGTCGCGCACTTCAAGATTGACACCCTTGTGCACCTGCTTCTCGCCGAACCGTTTCCATATGTTGGTTAATTGTATCATTTGTGTTTTTGTAGGACAATCATTTTTGATTGTCCGTCTACCATTATTAATAGCGGACAAACAGGAATGTTTATCCTCCCGCTTATTAATATTACAAGAGTACGGACGCCAGGATGAAATCCATCACCACTACCGAAAGACACGTCAGCACCACCGTGTTCATTGTCGCTTTTCCAACTCCTTCCGAACCGCCCTGCACCTGGAATCCCTGATAACACGAGACCGAGGTGATGATGAAGCCGAAGACCGTCCCTTTGATCAGTCCGAAGATCGCATCCCACGACTCGAACGAGCTTTTCATCCCGTTCACGAACGCTTCCACCGGAATACCGGCGATCGCCGATGCCCCGAACATACCGCCGAGGATCGCCACAAGGTCTCCGAACACGATAAGGATAGGGAACATCAAAATGCCGGCCAGGACTCGTGGTGTGATAAGGAAAGAGATCGGGTCAAACGCCAATGCCTCTAGCGCGTCGATCTGTTCGGTCACGCGCATGGTGCCGAGTTCCGCGGTAATGGTCGCACCGACCTTTCCTGCGAGCACGAGAGCGGTGAGCAGCGGTGTCAATTCAAGCAGTACAGATTTGGTGACAAGGGCGCCGACGACCGAACGGGGGATCCATTCATATAATTGATAGGATGACTGCACAGCGGTGACCATCCCGACAAACATCGACACGAACAGGACGATGGGAATGGAATTATTCCCGATCATCACCATCTGCTGCAGAATGTTCCCCGAGTATTCCTTCGCATTGCGGAAATTATAGATCATCCACCCGATCGTCCCCATATAGCGGCCGAGATGCTCGAAAAATGTGAGGATGACCTTTCCGGGACGGGAAAACAGCTCGGCGATGCGCGAGATCAACGTGGATTCAATGGCGGTATCAGTCATTCATTTGGGGTCAATTTTGTGAGTCAATATGAATAATCTGAAGGGGAAAATCAAGGAATGCCGGTGTTCGTGTGACGAGGACTACTTCTGAACAATGATAATTTCCGGTGGTTATTATTTCGCTGCGGGGATGATCGTGATATTCCTGTTGTTCAATTGAATTTCGCGGAGAAAATCTTCTTTTTGTTTCGGCGAGATCAGTACGTAATCGCCTGTTCCGTAACGGATCTCCAGTCTGTCCAGTGAAAATGTGGGAGAGCTGATGGGGTTTCTTGAAGGAGTGATGCTGATAATGCTGTAGAGCGGTATCTCTTTCTTATAGAGAAATCCACTGACGATATGTAGGTGTCCTTGGTTGATCGTGTACCGCGTGGTGAGGTACATATGAAGCACAAAAAGGAATACTGCACAATTCACCGCCAGCCCGGACCAGATCTTGTTCACGATGAATGTCGGGATCACCATGGTGAAAATGATGACGATCGGAGCTGCAATTATCGGACTCAGCGCTGTTGAGAAAGTTTTCATCGTGTAAAGCTCATCACTATGGTGCGTTCAAATCCTTCATGTGTATACGAAAATGATACGTGTATCCTGAAACATGAAACGCGTCTTATACTTCTTCGCTTTCACTCGGCTCCTGCTTCTGCGGCGCGTTCACTCTTCCCGCTTTGCGGATGCTATCCTTCAGCAGGAATTCGATCTGCGCGTTGGCGCTGCGCAGTTCATCCGCCGCCCATTTTTCCAGCGCGTTGTACACGTCGGCATCCAGCCGAAGCAGGAATTTTTTCTTTTCGCTCATTATGATTCTTCTGTTTACACCGCCGCGGCAGCTTCCTGCTGGCGGCGTTCGATGATCATGTAATAGACCGTCATGACGATCCAGGGATTCTTATCCAGCACTTCGGATTCGTGTTGGATCACAACATTCAGACTGCTCTTCCACCACGAAGCACGCTTCAACGATACCAGCGGGATCTTCTGCTGCGAATGGATCTCGTTCACCGATTTCCACACCCGCTGGACATACTCGATCCGTTCACCGTTCGGCAGTTCGAACATTCCACCCTGCTTCCATTTTCCGGGGACATACTTTGCGAACGGAAGCTGGTTGGATTGTTTCTTGATCTCCAGTGTGCACCGCCAAAAACTCGGCTTATATATTTCCCATTTCTCGCCGAATCCTTCGATCACCGCTTTGGTGCTGAACATTTTCGGATATGTGAGCGTGCAGATGATCTCCTCACCGGCACGCAGATGATAGATGCGCTTCCATATGGACGGCTGTTCAAGAAGCAATGCTTCGTTCTTATATTGAGAGAATGTTTTCATAGTTGAGTACAAAGCGAACCGTTCACTCCAAGTGACCGGCTCGCTGCTGGTTTGGGTTATTGATACAACGTTCCCGTATTGATCACCGGCTGCACTTCATGGTCCGACACAAGAGCGACCATCAGGTTGTTCACCATTGTTGCTTTTTTGTCTTCGTCCAATGTAACAATTTTCTGTTCAGAGAGCATGCGCAGCGCGTCCTGCACCATACCGACCGCGCCTTCGACGATCTTCTTTCGTGCGGCAATGATCGCCTGCGCCTGCTGCCGGCGGAGCATCGTTTGTGCAATTTCCTGTGCGTACGCCAGGTG
>CALROS020000081.1:0-6903 GCA_943369855.1 Chitinophaga pinensis
TACGGAATCTGCTGAACACATTCTATATGCAGAACGGTGAAGGGGATGCATTCTTCCCGGCCGCCGAACGGAATTATCTGGTCGGTATCGCCGTCCAGCTGTGATCAACAATGAAGATCTCAAAACGGACACATGCACTGATCATCTGCAACGGAGAGATGCCGTCCACAAAACTGCTCTCTCCGCTGCTGAAGAAGAAACCGCTCATCGTCTGCGCTGACGGCGGTGCGAACAAAGTGCGTCCGTTCGGCATCATCCCGGATTATATCATCGGCGATCTTGATTCCATCACACAGAAGACGCGGCTCTATTTCTCCTCCGTTCCGATCATCCATATCTCCGACCAGAACAGCACGGACCTTGAGAAGGTGATCGAGTTTCTGTTGACGAGCAAGATCCCTTCGGCCACGATCATCGGCGCGACAGGTGAGCGTCCCGACCATACCATGTCGAACTTCAGCATCCTTCTGAAATATCACAAGCGGATCGCGCTGCGATTCTTCGATGAACGCTGCACGGTGGAGATCATCCAGAAGAAGATCCGGTTCAAAGCGCAGATCGGTCAGCAGATCTCGCTGGTGCCGATGGGAAAATGTTCCGGCATCACCACGAAAGGATTGAAATATCCGCTGAAGAACGAATCGTTGGAACTCGGCGTCCGCGAGGGCTCCAGCAATGAAGCAAGCGCCTCGTCCGTTGATGTTGCCGTCCGCTCCGGATCACTCCTTCTCTTCAAGATCCATCCAGACATCACGCATTGACCGAATAACGAATGGAAATCACCGAGATCATTGCTGTTGTTCTGGGACTCATCTCCGTTTATCTCGTCACACGGCAGAACGTGTGGTGCTATCCGCTCGGCATCGTCTCCGTCTTCATCTATATCTTCATCTTCTACGAAGTGAAACTCTATGCGGATATGGGACTGCAGGTATTCTTCATTGTCCTCCAGGCATACGGCTGGTATGAATGGCTCTATGGGGGAGAAGGGAAGACAGAATTGAATGTTAACTGGGGGACGAAAAAGATCTACTTTTATTCCGCGGTCTTTACTGTGGCAGCAACCGCTCTGCTGGGATATATTCTGCACAGACTCACCGATGCATCGCTTCCGTATGTCGATTCATTCCTTGCCGTACTCAGCATGGTCGCTCAGTGGATGCTGGCGAAAAAATATATCGAGAACTGGATCCTCTGGGTGATCGTCAACATCGGTTCCATCGGCATGTATGCGTTCAAAGGATTGTACTTCACAACGTTCCTCTATGTGGTCTACTTCGGCCTCGCCATTCTTGGATATAAGGAATGGAAGCGGTCGCTCATTTCCATAAACTCACCGGCAGTTTAAAAAAAAGAAGCAGGGAGTTACCCCTGCTTCTTCTTATAAAATGTTCTTCTGTCATGAAATGTCATTCCCACATGTTTCTGGTGGGAATCCATAAGTGGATGCCCGATAGGAACATTCGGGCATGACACTAATTCTTGATGAATCGTTATTTCGTATCCAGGATCAGCGGCAGTCCGTCCTTACCGCCGACAATGATCACTTTCGTATTCGGTGAGTTCGCCAATTTCTCCGTTGCTTCAATTCCTTTCCATGTGAGCAGCTGCGAGTTCAATCCCTGATTGACGATCTTCTGGAAATCGGAGATACCCTGCGCTTCGATCCTTTTCCTGTCCGCTTCCTGTTTCTCTTTCGTCAGCACGAACTGCATGCGCTGACTTTCCTGCTCGGACTGGAGTTTCTGTTCGATGGAAGCGGAGAGTCCGCCCGGCAATGTCACTCTGCGCAGCGGTGCGGATTCCACGGTGATTCCGCGGACCGCGGTTGCCGCTGTGATCTCTTCCAAAATGATCTTCGAAAGATGTTCGCGTTCGGATGTGTAGAGCGCTTTCGCTTCGAAGCTCGCGGTCACTCCGCGTGTGACGGAACGGAACTGCGGTTCGATGATGATCGCTTCATATTCCTCGCCGACGGTCTTGTATACATCCGCAGCTTTTTCGGGATTCAAATGATAGAGCACGCTCACTTCCAGCTGAACGGTCAGTCCTTCTTTCGAGGGAACATCCATCACTTCTTTCAATTCCTGTGTTTTGATGGACATCTTCACGATGCGTGCGAGCGGATTCACGAAGTTGATGCCCGATTTCAGCGTATTGTCGGACACTGTGCCGAAGAAATCGATCACACCGACATTTCCGGCAGGGATCACCGTGAAGCAGTTCGATGCGGCGACCAGCGCAGCGCCGAGCGCCACCATCATCGAAATATTTGCCGTCCCTTTGGTGTTGGGATTGATACGCATGTTTTGCCATGACACGAATGCGACCACGGCTATGAGGATAAAGATCAAAAAGAACATTTGGACCTCCAATAAGTTTAGTTCACTATCATAACATCGAACACGTTCGATTCGTTCGAATTGTTCTTTCCGCCGCCGAGCCATTCACTCGGAGCTTGTTCAACGGCGCGGAATTCACCGATCCCCGCACCTCCGTGATCATCCTGTCCTCCGACGAGAATGGTCATTTTCCATCGGGGATCGGGCGTTCCAAGGTACTCAAGAGGCAGGGCAAACTCAATTGATTTACTCGTCGTATTTCCCAGCGGTTCCTTAAAATCCTCTGTTTGAGGGATATATTCACAGAGAATTTGTTTGTCACCCGAAAGCACCCGTACTCCGCCTCCGACAAGGATCATTCGGTCAAATGACCGGGTTGAATCCAATAGATAGTTGGAGTTGACGCCGACGTTCCGCTGCGTTCCGTTGCCGGTGTTAACCGCGATCGCTGCGATGGTCAGCTGGAAACCGTACTCGGGATGCCAGCCGGGATCGGCGAGATTGGTAAATGAGAGCCGGCAGTAGAGGTTCTTGTCATCGTACCGGAATGTTGCTCCCGTAATATCAAGGATCCCTTTCTGAAATTGCTGATTCTCGGGATACCGAAATGTTCCGGATACACCGTTATCATCGCCTGCGGGATCAGAAGCTTCTGCCAGCAGCACTGCATTCGGATTCTTCTGTTTGATCACGTCGTGTTTCAGCAGCGGGTGCGACGGACCGCGCAGAACGGGAAAGGTTCGTTTCACATCAGGCTGAGCAAGTGTGAGTCCGGTGAAATATTTCCTGTCGGAAAAATTCCGTAAGAATATTTTCGGATCGTCATCACTGCCGAAGACCTTCTTTCCGTTATTCAGAATGATAATGGAGTTGGATGTATGTTCGATCCGCACGATCTGCCCGGGGATCAGGTCGACGGGCGCAGAAACTGCGCTGCCGTTCTGATCCACCCAAAGATAATTGATCCCGAACTTTTCCTGAAGTCCTTTCGGGGTGATGGATGTGATCACGCGGTCCTTGTTCCATTTGTATGAAATGAGCACTGAACCGTTTCCGACTCGCTGTTCGAACTGCACCGACGTGATCTCTTTCGGCAGTTTCGGCTGGATGCGGATCACTTTAGAAGGAACATCAACGCTCACGCCGAAATAATCCTGATACATTGAGCGGATGAATTCTGCCAGACTCCATGCCTGCGAGAATGTTCCGGAAAGCTTCGGTTCGTTCGTCCCGCGCGGATGAGCATCGAGCAATTCCGATAATGTGCCGACCGTTCCGCGCCGCAGCATTTGATGGATAGAATTCTTTGTGACAGGATAGATCACATCCTGAAGATCGTACCGCGTTGCCCCATAAACTGCAGCGCCGTTCAGCCAGGTCCAGATGGTGCCGTTGTGATACGCTGCATCTTTCACGTAATACGGCGGACTCTCATGGAACGGATGGAAATTGGAATCATTCTGTGCGAGCGTAGCGGTACCGTGTTCGTACACCAATTGACCGAGCACTGTCCGCACCGAATTCTGCCGCACATCTTCCGGTATCATCATATCGATGGAGAAGAGTTGATTCGGCCGCAGTTCTTCGGAAGGCGTACCGTCGGCGCGGAGATGATCATAGATGAGATTGTTCTTCTTGTCCACAAAATATGTTCGGAAATTCTTTTCAAGCTTGTCTGCAATATTCTTCCACTTCGCTGCATTGCTGAAGTCATTGAAATACTCAGCGCAGAACACCCCGACCATCAGCTGCTGATGCCACAGCGTCTGCACATCGCATGCGCGGTTCCCGCGGGGGGACCAGGGACCGTTCGGACCGACGGCGTCCATCCAGCTTTCTGCATCGGCGTGCGTCAGGAAGCCGAGTGTATCGGAATGGAATTTCAGCGTTCCTTCGATCGACCGGACCAGGACGGGATACATCTCTTTGATGAAATCGATATCGCCGGAGTATTTCACATATTCATAGAGCGACTTCACGAACCATGGAGCACCGTCCGCAGTATTATAGATGACCGACTGTGGTGTTGCGAGGTTCGGAATACGTCCGTAGTTTGTGTTGTTCGTATCGAGTTCCTGGAATTGTGCGTACGAACGGAGTACATCGCGCGCATCGGTGAAATTCCCGATCACATACGTAGCACCGGGAAGCGAGATGAACGAATCGCGTCCCCAGTAATTGTTGAACCACGGAAGTCCGGCGAAGATCCCTTTTGTTCTCGCCCCTCCGGTGGATTGGTTCATAATGAGTGCATCGATCTGCAATTTTGCCCAGGCGATTGCCGTCGTCAGTTCTTTGTCGTTCGTGGTGACGGGGGAACGGTCCAGCACTGCCTGCATTCTATTCTTGCGTGAATCGACAAATTGATCGGAACGGATCGCAACATCAAGTGACAGCGATCTCAATTGTTCGGCGGATCGTCCCGCCGCGATTGCAAATGCGACCACATTCCGTTTCATCCTTCGCGCGATCACGATATCGGTCGGGACGATGGGGGATGCGGCGTTCATTCTGGTCCAATGCTCCAAAGCGGAATTGGTTGCCGGATCCTTGCGGAAATTATCGGTCGGTTCAATGACAAGCTGTGCGAACGGATTGTTCACTTCGATCAGCAGAACGTCGATACTGTCCAATAACGTAACGGTTTCCATGACGTCGTCCGGGTATTTCCGAATGAGCTGATGCGGATAGACGATCGAACGGGCAGAGGAACGGTCGAGGATCTTCCCGTTCACATTCAGCGAGTAGTCGTGGAAGATCTTCTCCGCGTTGATGAACCATCCCTGCCATCCGCCGGAGTTCTTGGCGTTCACTTCTCCTTGATAGGTTCCGGCTTCCTTATTGGTGAACACATACTGACGGTCATGTGATGTGACCTTAATGCCGAGTTCATCGATCGATTGGGAATACAGGGAAGTAAAGACAAAAGGTAAAAGTAAAAAGTGCAGTATTTGTATTTTCATAATTTTAGTAGCTTCGTGCTTACGTGCCTTATTATTAAAAACTGACACCATTCTGTATATTGAAAAGTTATTTTGTTTTCCGCCACAAAGACACTAAGGCACAAATGTGTAAGAAAAATTCAATCCACAAATGTTCATTTCCCCTTCGTGGGATTTTGTGTTTTGGTGCCTTCGTGGCGAATTGCTAACTATATTTAAAATTTATAATTATACACTGCATCTGCCAGCAGCCAGCTTGCATCGCGGATCGCCTGATCGGTGGTGAGTTCGTCCGGAGAGATCTGCGTCAGCGAAGCGAGTCCGAGCGATGTTCGGAGTCCTTCTGCATCTCCGTCGATCCGTCCGACGAACGCGTGAACAGGTTTGTTCAGTTTCTTTGCCCGTTCCGCAATTCCCGCGATCCCTTTGCCGAACAACGTCTGATCGTCGATCTTTCCTTCGGTAGTGATAACGCAGTCGCAGTGCTTCAATTGTTCATCATAACCGATCGTGTCGAGGATGGTATTGATACCGGAGACGATCCGGGCATTGCAGAATGAGATCAGTCCGTACGCGAGTCCGCCGGCTGCACCGCTTCCATGGACGAATGAGTGATCTTTTGTTGTTGCACGGAAAACAATATCGCTGTAATTCTTCAATGCCGCTTCAAGATAGGGGAGCTGTTCCTCGGAAGCCCCTTTTTGACGGGCAAACGTTTGTGTTGCGCCGTGCTCGCCGAGCAATGGATTCTGAACATCGGAAAGTATTCTGACGGGGATCTGAAGTTGCCGTGTTGTATCGATAATAATGTCATTGATCTGAAGAAGAGCGATGCTACCGTTCCGCAATTGTTCACCGTGTTCATCTATCAAAGATGCACCGAGGCATCGCGCCATTCCCGCGCCGCCGTCATTTGTTGCTGTTCCGCCGAGCCCGATCCAGATCTCCTTCACAGAATGCTGATGAGCGGCGAGCATCAATTCCCCGATGCCGAAGGTCGTGGAGTGCGCGATCGTTTCCGCTGAAGGGGAGAGAAGATGGAGTCCCACCGCTTCAGCTGATTCGATGATCGCGACATTATCGTTCGTGATGCCGAACCGTGCGTTCGCTTTTAGTGATGGTATCGGACCGGTCACTTCCTGTTCGTAGACGGTCCCGCCAAGAACGTTCATCAGACAATCGAGCGTTCCGTTCCCGCCGTCCGCCACCGGCAGAGGGACGATCACTGCGTCCCGATATTTTCTGCGGAGTGTCTTTCTTAGGATCGCCGCGATCTTCTGCGAAGAGAGGGAACCTTTCATAGCATTGGGTGCGAGAAGGAAGTTCATGTTCTAATATCAGAACAAAAGAGTTCAAAATCAGTACAATAAAAAACCTGTTCCCGTATGAACAGGGAACAGGTCGATTGAGTTATAATTGTGCAGAGAATTATGGATTCGCCGCCGCTTCCTTCTTCTGCATCTTTACCAGAATGATGCCGCCGATGATCATGCTGATCAGCCAGTATCCCGAATCGATCAAGGTGAGCATGAAGGACTTTCCCTGATAGAGGTTGTTCACCAGGTGCACCATCGCGACGAAGCCGAGCCAGTTCCAGAACGCAGCCTGCACTGCTCCTT
>CALROS020000082.1:0-6871 GCA_943369855.1 Chitinophaga pinensis
CGGAAAGTTCCAGGAGCTGTTTCAGAACGGATTGGGATTTCGAGACCTGTGATGCAAACTCCGCCGAGAGTTTCTCATAGCCGTTCCCGTCCTTACCGATCCTCTGCATCAGTTCGAATGACTTGATGATGAATTTCGATGAGAACGCGAGATCATCCAGCAGTTCCTGCTTGGAGTGTTCTTCGGCGATCTGGAGCAAAGCACCAAGGTCCAGTGAACGCTTCAAAGTCTTTCCGGAAGATTCATTGACCGCTGAAAGGAGCGATTTTGTTGATTGGCTTAAAGTCATAGTCGTTGAACGTGGGCTAATATAGAAGAAGGGGTAAAGAGATGCAACGGGAAACGGTCCGTGCAAGGGAGATTTACAGAGAATCTGTCAGTTTTTAAGGTGTTTTTATATTACTCTATATTAAGAACATCAGGATTGGAGCATTGAACGGACTGCCGTGGTTACTTCATCGGCAGTAATATCGACCATACACTTGAAATGGCCTTTTGGACAATCCTTCCGTCCGATATGTGTGCAGGGACGGCAGTCCAGATCGTTGTTCTCTATGACAATGGCTTCGGTCCCATAGGGAGCAAAACCGAATTCCTTTACGGTTGAACCGAAGACGGAAACGATCTTCCGCTGCTTTGCCGCGGCAAGGTGCATCAATCCGCTGTCGTTCGTCACCACAACATCACAAAATTCCATCGCTGCCGCTGTTTCAAGCAGGGTAAGTTCGCCGGCAAAATTCGTCACCGAGCGTTCAGAGACTCTCCGCCGGATCTCATCGGCCACAAAGTCACAATCATCTTTCTCTTCTTTCCCGCCGAACAGAAGTACTTTTGCGTTGAACTCCTGAGCGCTGCGGACGGCGACCTCGGCGAACTTCTCTTTTTGCCATCGTTTGGTGAAATGTTTGGAGCCGGGACAGACGCCGATCACTTTCTCAAATTCATTCAGACGGAGTTTCGCCATTTTTCCGGAGATCTCGAATAATGTCGAGTCCGGGATGAAAATTTCCAGTCCTTTATCATCATTCTTGATGCCCAATTCCTCGACGGTCTCGATATACCGTTCTGCCACGGAAAGATTGTCCGTATACGCATTCCGTTTCAGATTCACCATCAGCCAGCGTTCGAACTTCCGCTTGTCCATCACCACTACTTTTTTCGCTTTGCTGACGGAACGGAGATATTTCGTCCTGATACTGTCGTGAATATCGATCACCAGGTCATATTCTTCCGCCCGAAGCTGTTTCCCTAGTTCCTGGAGACCTTTGTAACCGCTGTTCACATCATATTCGTGAACAATGGAAAGATGGTGGCTGAACTGCACCAATTCCGCATATTCCTTACGGACAACGAAATCAACACGCGCAGAATTCCCGACGGATTTCCTCAACACTCTCAGCAGCGGGGACGAAAGAATGATATCCCCGATGGAACTAAGTCTCAGAATAAGTGTTTTATTTGGCATGGGTTGCACAACTCTATAATATGACGGTTTCGAATTATACGTCAGTCTAATGGATCAAAATAAGTGAACATTCCTCCAATTCCAAGAAATTGATTTTGGTATACTGCAAACCTATATTAAAGGAACATCATTAAATGTCTCTCGCAAAGGCGCAAAGCCGCAAAGACAGAAGAATTTAAAAATCTTTTTGCGACGTAGCGACTTTGCGAGATCTAAAGGAAATTAATATGAGCAAACCAGTCACTCTGGGTGAATTGAAAAAGAGCGGATATAAAGTTCTATCGGTCAAAGATGAGATCCGTGCAAACCTTATAAAGAAACTCCGCAATAAGGAAGAGCTCTTTCCCGGGATCGTCGGTTATGAAACGACCGTTATTCCGGCAATTGTGAACGCCATCCTTGCAAAGCATGATATTATTCTGCTGGGACTCCGCGGACAGGCAAAGACGAGACTTATCCGTCAGATCCCTCTATTATTGGATGATTATATCCCGGTGATCAAAGGGAGCGAGATCAATGACAATCCCTTCTCCCCCGTCAGTAAATTCGGCGCGGACCAGATCGCAAAATTCGGCGATGAAACGGAGATCGAATGGATCCACCGCAGCCAGCGCTTCAGCGAAAAACTTGCCACACCTGATGTGACCATCGCGGATCTGATCGGCGATATCGACCCGATCAAAGCAGCAACACAGCGTCTGCATTATTCACACGAAGGGGCGATCCATTTCGGACTCATTCCCCGCAGTAACCGCGGTATCTTTGCCATCAACGAACTGCCGGATCTTCAGCCCAGAATTCAGGTGGGACTCTTCAATATCCTTGAAGAAAAAGATGTACAGATCCGCGGATTTAACATTCGTATTCCGCTGGATGTGTTCCTCGTATTCACAGCGAATCCTGAGGACTATACGAACCGGGGAAGCATTATCACTCCGCTGAAGGACCGCATCGACTCGCAGATCCTTACGCATTATCCCCGCTCATTGGATGACGCCATCGAAATAACGGAACAGGAAGCGTGGGTCGAGCGCGAAGGATTGCAGCTGCATATGCCGCATTATTTCAAAGAGATCATCGAAAATATCGCCTTTGAAGCACGGAAGAGCGAGTTCGTCGATCAAAAGTCCGGCGTCAGCGCACGCTTGACCATCGCAGCGATGGAAAATCTCGTCAGCAATGCCGAACGGCGGGCGATCATCCTGAACGAAAAGCATATCGTCCCCCGCATGTGCGATCTTCCGCATGCACTCCCCGGTGTGACGGGAAAAGTGGAACTCGTCTTCGAAGGTGAACAGGAAGGTTCATTGAAGGTCGGCAAAGCTCTCATCGGAAAAGCAACACGCGAAGTATTCAAAAAGTATTTCCCCGATCCGCTTCAACGGCAGAAACGCGCACCGCAGGGACAGGAGCAGAAGGACACGAGCGAATACGGAAAGATCGTTCAATGGTTCGAATCCGGCAATTCCATCGAAGTTGCGGATGATATGCCGTTTGCCGCATACTACGCGGAACTGAGCCGCATCCCGACACTCTACGATATCACACGAAAATATTTCAAGCTCGATCCGAGCAACGAATACGATCTCGCGTCAGCAATGGAGTTCGTGCTCGACGGTCTGCATCAAAACTCCAAGATAGCGAAAGATGAGATCGATCACGTGACCCATTATAAAGATATGGTCGGCTCGATCTTCTCGAACAAAGGAAGGTTTGAAGAATTGGATTGACAAAACGTTGTAGCATATCCATACGCCACAAAGACACGAAAACACAAAAATATGGAGAAAAATCGACCCACAAATATTCTTGACCACGTAGACAGAAACTAATTTTGTGGGATTTTGTGTCTTTGTGCCTTTGTGGCAAAGAGCAAAAGTGATTTTTTTGCTGACACAATTGAGTAGTTACTAAAATAGATTTTATAAACCTGCTATCACCCATTTTCAACTGTCAATTGTCAATTAAGAATGAAATTTCTTTACAGCAAATGGACCGAATCCTCCTCCACCGCCGAACAGCGGCTTGAAGAACTGACGAAGCTCTTCAACTATCTCGTGCTGCAGACGAGCGGTGATGTGAATGAAGCGCTTCAGTGGCTCCGGCAGCTGGCGGAAGAGTACGGCGTCTTTGATGAGAATATGACGATGGAAGAGCTGATCGAAAAGCTCAAAGAGATGGGACTCATCCAGGAAGTGAACAGCAATTTCGAGTTGACAACAAAGGGTGTCCAGAAAATAAGACAGGATGCACTGAAAGAGATCTTTTCCTCGATGAAGAAGAATCCGTTCGGGAATCATGAAACACCGAACACCGGCAAAGGGGTCGAACGGCTGAGCGAGACGAAGAAATGGAGTTTCGGGGACCGTTCGACGGATATCGACCTCACCTCCACCATGACGAACGCGCTCAAGCGGGACGGCATCGACGATTTCTCCCTCCGCGAAGATGATCTGGAAGTGTATGAAACGGAGAATCTCTCCAGCTGCGCCACCGTGCTGATGATCGACATCTCACATAGTATGATCCTCTATGGCGAGGACCGCATCACTCCCGCAAAACAGGTTGCTCTTGCACTGGCTGAACTCATCCAAACGAAATTTCCGAAAGATTTCCTCGCCTGTCTTACATTTGGCGATGAGGCGAAGCTCATCAGTCTCGCCGAGATACCGTTCCTGCAGGTCGGTCCGTTCCATACCAACACCCGCGCAGGACTCCAAATGGCGCGCAATCTTCTCCGCAAATGCGGCAACGTGAACAAACAGATCTTCATGATCACGGACGGAAAACCGTCCGCTATGTTCGATGATGCCGGCAGACTCTACAAGAATTCATTCGGACTCGACCCGAAGATCGTCAATAAGACGCTCGACGAAGCGGTGCAGTGCCGCCGCGAGAAGATCACCATCAGCACGTTCATGATCGCCGATGATCCGTACCTTGTGAACTTCGTTGAAGAATTGACCAAATCCAACAAAGGACGGGCCTATTACTCTTCCCTCAATAATCTCGGACAGTTCCTCTTCGTCGATTATATCAAGAACCGCCGAAAAAAATTCTAACGTAGATCTATCCTACGACATATATCACATCCCCTTCATTCTTTAGCTCCGGCTATTGAAATTAACATCTGTTTCTGATACATTGACCCACATTAGTAATTCAAGAATCTTCATCTCGGAGGCACTCCATGAAACGCATCATTGTGTTTCTATTTTTTACACTCTTCATTATCAATGCAAGTGACGCCTTGCCGAAATTCGCTACTCGCCAGGGAGCTAAGTGTCAATCATGCCATATCAATCCTACCGGCAAAGGGATGCGGAGCACGTTCGGTTCCACCTACGGCCGCGAAGAATTGACCATGCCGACATTCAAAGAGGCTACGGATATCGAAGACTTCTCACCGGCATTGAGCGATTTCTTCACAATCGGCATGGATTACCGGACACTCTTCTTCTATGAACCGCAGGGAAAAGAAGCGAGCTTTTTCCAGATGCAGGGAGACCTCTATTTCGATCTACGGCTGAATAAAAAATTCCGCATCTACTTCGACAAAGGATTATACAGCGGCTTTGAGGTCTTTGGACTTGCGAAGGTCCTTCCGCTGGAAGGATATATCAAGGTCGGTAAATTCATGCCTGCGTACGGAATAAAGATCGATGATCATAATGCATTCATCCGCGGCGGTCAATACGGCGGCGGTGAGTTTGCCTCCGTCTTCCCGAACGGTTACCGGCAGGGACTGCTGTTCGGAGAACGTTCCGAAGATACAGGACTTGAACTGGGATTTTCACCCAGTATTTTTTCACTCAATATCGGCGTGTTCAACGGTAATCCCGGCGGCGGCTTGACCGGAACGACCGGTGAAAAAACAAAAGCGGTCGTCGTCCGCGGCGACATCAATCTTCAGTCGGATTTTGCCAATGCGGTGATCGGAGGATCGTTCTATACTAAACCGAATATCTCATCACCCGGAAAGACTCAATTCTACGGCGGGTTCGGCATCCTGACGCTGGCCAACAATCTTACCTTCACCGGAGAAGCAGACGTGGTCACAACTTTCCATCCCACGCAGCTGAAAGAAGTGAGCGGTCTGATGTTCTATTCGGAGATCTCCTATGTCGCATTTCAGGGGGTCGATCTGAAACTGGCGTTCGAGAATTATGATCCGGATACGAAGCTGATCAACGGTTCCTTCTCCACCATCACGGTCGGCGCGGAGATGTTCCCCCTCACCGGCGTTGAGGTACGGCCGATGTACCGCTTCAACCGTGAAAAACCGAAAGAGATCTCGAACGACGAATTTCAGATGTTATTCCATTTCTACTTATAAGAGGAAACAGAACTATGTATGTGAAGATTCTCTCAATGCTCTCCCTTGGCTCTCTGTTGTTCATTGCCGCGTGTGATGATCAGGGTGATCCGGTGACATCCAATGCTCCGGTACCGACGGTAACGAGCGTCTCTCCCGATTCGGGGAAAGCCAACGATACGATCACTGTGAACGGCACCAATTTCGGTTCATCCCAAGGGAGCAGTTCGTTGAAATTCGGTTCGGCCAATGCGGCGGCATATGTTTCCTGGAACGCCTCACAGATCAAAGCAGTCGTTCCTTCCGGTTTAACGTCCGGCAGTCTCAATCTTACTGTCACTGTTGCCGGGAACAGCAGCAACGCCAAACCGTTCAAATCACTTTCAGCGGTCACATTGGTGAAATTCTCTACCGATATCTCTCCGCTCATCACTTCCTATAATTGCGCAAGCTGTCACCCCGGAAACGGCGGATTCAGCGTAGCAAGTTATGCAGCGATCATGGCGGGCGGAAGCCGCGGCAGCACCGTCGTCGCCGGCGATACCTCGGCAAGTTTCATCATCAAAAAATTACGCGGAACCTTGTCCGGCGGACAGGGAAGCCGTATGCCGCAGGGCGGACCGTTCATGTCCGAGACCGAGATCAAAAAATTCGTTGATTGGATCAACCAGGGCGCACTGAACAATTAATCATCCTAACTCTATGAAGAAAATCATTTTTGCAGTATTTGTTCTGTTCTCCATCTCTGCGGCACAAGGGAAGAAAGCAAAGGTCTCGTTCAAGGAAGATATCATGCCGATCTTCCAGAAAAAATGTTTGAATTGTCATAATACAGAGGACGAAAGTCCGAGCGGACTCTATCTGGACAGTTATGCTGAATTGATGAAGGGGGACAGCAGACACGGTCCGGTGGTCACCGCAAAAAAGGGGGAAGAAAGCGTCATAATCATGAAACTGCGCGGAACAGCATCATTCGGCAAGCAGATGCCCCGCGGAAAAAAGCCGCTCGACGACGAGATGATCGAACTGATCTCCACGTGGATCGATCAAGGCGCAAAAAATAATTAAGAAGGAATTCCCCTGATGAAGCT
>CALROS020000083.1:0-6870 GCA_943369855.1 Chitinophaga pinensis
ACAGCATTGATCACGCGGGGAAAATCGTTTCCGATCGGCAGGTCCTTGAAATTCATGGTTCCCTTCAATAAATACGAATGCCGAAATGCATCACATTTCGGCATTCACAGTGGATACAGTTCCTTGTTATTTCAGTTTCAGTGAAGCAACAACTTTGTCGAACGCCGGTTTGAAATCGTTGGTGAGCGGTTTATACCAGGTGACGACCACCTGATAGATCTTGTCACCTTTGGTGGTGAAGTAGACCGCACGTTCAATATCCTTTGCCGGCGGTGTTGCGCTGACGATCGTTGCATTCGCGCCGTCGATCTTGGCGGAAGCCGTCGATTTCGGTTTGAACTTGGCTTTGTTGTCCTCGACGAACTTCTCGAATTTCACTTCGCCTTTATCCGTCTTTGTCGGGAAGACATCCAGATCGAGTGTGCAGTCCTGACGCAGTCCCTGCAGATGCAGCGTGTGCAGTGCTCCGCCCTTCTTCTCTTTCGGCATGGTCACTTCATAATTATCCGGATGTTCGAATTCAACGAAATCATTGCTGAACTTCGTCACCTCAGCAGAAGGAAGCGCAGCCGCATTCGGGTCCTTATAGGAGACCTTCGGTTTCGGCAGTTTGATCGACTCGACCACTTTGTCGAGCAGCGGTTTGTAGACCTCGAAATATTCATTGAAGCCGGAGATCGTTACGGTGTAGAATGCGCTGTCATGCGCGACAATGATCTTCTCTCCCTGCAGCGAGGTCTCTTTGCCGACCTTCACTTTGAAGGAGAATTTGAATCCGTTCTCTTTGCCGAGGGTCGCGGGCTGTTCGCCGCCGAGTTTCAATGCGGAGAAATTCTCCATTGTGGTCGCTTTATATGCTTCCAGCGTGCCCACGTTGATGTCGGCGAATTTTTCCGATGTGATCTCGATCTCCACTCCGCCCTGTTCTGCGTTCACAGTGGTGCTTCCCTGCGAATACAGTTCGAAGAATTTATCGGCGACGGTCTGCGATGATGAGATCTTTGTCCGTTTCGGATCGGTTGCCCGCATCCATTCTTTCGGATACTGCACTTCCATACCATTGATCGGATCCTGATACGTGTCCCACTCTGCGATGACGGGAAGCTCAACCTTCTTTTTACAGGAGGTCAGCGAACCTGCCAGAACAGCGGCCAGCGCCAGCATGAGAACGAACGACATTTGTGAATACATTTTTTTCATGGCTCACCTTTGTACGATTGAGTAATGGATGTAGAGAGTTATTGTCCGCAATTCATTTGACCGGATTCCTTCTTTGCCGCTGCATTCTTCGGGTCCAGTTTCAGTACCAGTGCATATTCCTGACACGCTTTTGCCTTCACTTTTTTCGCTTCTTCGTTCAGGAGATCCTTTTCACCGCTGGCCACTGCATACATCTGCGCAAGGAACAGATGAAGACCGACATCTTTCTTATCCTTCTCATACATCGTCGCCTTCTCGAGTTTTTCGATGGAGGCTTTCAGATTCTTCTCCTTGTAATCGAACAGTGCAAGGGAACGATATCCGCCGATGATCATCTGTGTCTGCTGTACCGCTTTGGACGGATCGGCCTTCATGATACTGTCCGACAATCCGATCATCACCGTCGCATGATATCTGCCGAGATCGGCTGAATCCTGCAGACTGTAAATCTGCACGAGTGACTGATGATACTGAGGATTGTTCGGACGCATTGCGACGATCGTCTTATAATAGGATTTTGCTTTGTCTATCTTGTCGAGCACAAAATACGAATACGCACTCCAGTACAATGCCGTCAGGTTCTTCGGATCTTTCGTGAGCATCTTTTCGTACTCAACCACCGCTTTGTCATACTTCTTCTGGGTCAAATAGATTGCGGCCAGTGTTCCGATCGCATCCATATTCTCTTTGTCGAGTGCCAGTGTCTTTTCCAGATATCCGATGGCATTGACCGTATCTTTCAGCTGATAATAAGAGAATCCCATTCGATAGAGCTGTTCGCTGTTCAATGAATCGATCGGGAATCCTTTATAGAGCGCGAGCGATTTCTGATATTCCTTTGCGAGGTAGAGCGAATGCGCCTGCATCGATTTCAATTCACTGTTCTTCGGATTGAGAGAGATCGCCACATCAAGAACGGTGATCGCATCTGTATATGCCTTAGCGTTATAGGCTGATGTTCCGTATTTCTCCCATGCTTCGGCGTTATCCTTCTTCACATCGGTATATTTCTTGAAGAATTCTGCAGCCTGACGCCAGTATTTGATCTTATAGAAGATATTCGCCGCATCGAATAATGCCTGAGTATTGTTCGGGTCCAACTCGATCGATTTTTGGAGGGCAGCGACCACTTCTTCGATCTGAGCGGAATTCAATCCGCGGTTCTTCATGATAGTGGTGGCAAGACGGTACCACAACGAAGGGTCCGAAGGATTGATCTGGGTTGCCGTGCGGAGATTATCCACCGCGAGGACGATCACATTCTGCCGAGCGTAGACCTCGGAGAGTCCGATGAACGCATCGACGCATTTGGGGTCGAGTTCCTTTGCTTTCGAAAAATAGATCGATGCTTTGTCCAGCGAATCCGTCTCAAGATATGTCTGGCCAAGAGCGATCGGACCGACGGTGCTGCTCTTGTGATACTTCTCGATCAGTTTATACCGTTTCGCTGCTTTGTCCCACAATCCGAGCTTCCCGTAGACACGGACGATCGCGACAAGTGCAGGTTCGTATTCATCGTCGAAATCCAGCGCGCGTTCGAGTGCTGTCTGAGCATTCTGCAGATCGCCTTTCAGCCGGTAAGCCTCGCCGACATAATAATTCGCTTCACCGTTGCGTGAATTGGCCGTTTGATATTTCTGGAAATATGTCAACGCTTCATCATACGCTTTCTTGCTGAGCGCTTCCTTCCCTTTCGTAAGATCGTCCTGTGCAACACTGAAAGAAACGATCAACAACAGTGAAACGATTACTTTCATTATTCTTCCTTTTGAGTTTATGGGGTGTTAAGCTGGACCAGCCGTACAGGCATCGTTGCCGGTACGAGTCCATTGCTGACAATGATCTTTTGACCGTCAGAACTTGCTGCGAACGACATGAATCCAAGTCCCGGACCTTTCCCGACATTCAGTGCATACAGATAGATGGTCCTGGATAACGGATAATACTTCCGGTAGATATGCGCCTGATGCGGTGTAAAATATTCCAGTTCCGTCACGGTGCTGTCCCTGCGGAATGCCGGGTCACCGATCTCGAGCACCCGCAATTGTTCCGGCATTTTGGCGAGCCATGCAAGGCTAACAAAACCGACGGCATTCGGATGTTCCTTAACGACCGTCATGACATCTGCGGATGTTGAACACGGAACGACATTCCCTTTGATCATTCCGCCGGCAAGGAGCCTGGTCCTCAGATATTCATTCACTCCGCTGTTCGGGTCACCGACCGCGATGATCACGGCGCTCGACAACTTCGATTCGCTGATCCCTGTCCACCGGTCCATCGAACCGGAAAGGATCCGTTTCAATTCTTCCACAGTCACTCTGCTGAGTGCATTCTTCTGATTCACCAAAACAGCAATTCCGTCAAAGGCGATCTTGACGGAATCGATCTCGAACTCATTCTTTGCAATGACACGTTTCTCTTCCTCATTGAAGCCGCGCGCGCAGACGATCAGTTTCACACTGTCGTTGAGCAGCTGAACGACCGCTTCCCTCGAGGAGACGGAGATATTCTTGATCTTCACCTGGTCATACATCCGCTGGAAATCGCCCGCCTGGATATCGATCACCGGAAAGACATCTTCGGAGGTCATCATCGTGAGACTCCCGCTGGTCAGGGTCTCACGCTTCTCGTTGGAACAGGAACAGAGTACGACAGAGAGGAGCACAACAAGGAATGAATACCAGCGCTTACAGTTCTTCATCAGCTTGCCGTTCTTTAATTCGGAGTGAAATAACACGATAGACACCGTAGAGCAGCAGGATTACACCGAACATCATGCGGAAATTCTCGGGGACATGCAGTTCTGCGGGAACGAAGAACAACACATAGATACCCAGCCCAAAGAATACTGCCGCCATTGCATACCCGAAGTATACAAATATCTTCGAAGGATCCATCTGCTCCGTTACCGCCCTGCGTTCAGTTTGAACTTGAATGGGATCGATACCCAAACCGAGACCGGACCGTTGTTCATGATCGCCGGAGTGAATTTCCACCGCATAGCCGCATCGATCGCGGGCTGATTGAACAGTTCTGCATCGGATTTCAACACCTGAGCTTTTTTCGGATTCCCTTCTTTGTCCACCCAGATCTTCACCCACACGGTACCTTCAACACCGGCACGGCGTGCGATCTCAGGATAGACAGGAGCAGGATTATTCCCCGGAAGCGGCTGCGGCTGTTTTTCCACCGGAACGAAATCGGGCGGCGGGCCGTCCTCTTCGATCTTCACATCGGATTCAATTTCAACAGGACCACCGGCACCTTCTCCTTCACCGATCGGTCCAGTTGCTGCCATCTCTTCCTGACTCGCAATGGTCTGTTCGGGATTGATCTCGGCATCCGGCACCGGAACGGGAGTTCCGACGGTCGGTTTTGCTGTCGGTGCTTCAACGGATACTGCGGGAGCTGCCTGCGAATTGGTGATGGACGGAGGCGGTCCGAGGTCACTGTACTTCATGATACGGACTGAATATACCGGTTCATCCTCTTCCATCAATTTCTGGACACCGTAATATGCACCCATCCCCGCAAAATGGAAACTTCCGGCAACGATCAGCGCCGTCATCGAATATTTTCGTGAAAGCGTCCGGAGTTCCTGATACCCATACCCAGTTTTTTCGGCTGTTGCTGTAGCCATAATACATTCTCCATTACAGCGTTAAATTATAACGTTGCGATTTCTTGTTTATCTTTCTCAGCCATGGGGGCGATACTGAATCGGCTGATACCGTTGATGTTCATCTCATCCATCACATCCACCATATCGATGTATTTTGCTTTGTCATCGATCTTGATGAGCGTGATCAGTTTGGGATTTGCAGAACTTCGTTCCTTCAGCAGTTTCCCTAAATTGATGAGTTTTGCTTTACGGTCGCGTCCATCGATCACCGTCGGCTTATCCTCGCCGATATTATAGAACACTTTGAAATCATCACGCACACGGACCGTTAACAGGTTCGATGCGGCGACCTCAACATTGTTCACTTTCCCCTCTGAATCCGCCGGAGGAAGATTGATCTCCATGGTCTGAGGTTTGCTCATTGATGTCGTGAGCATGAAAAAGGTCAACAGAAGGAATGCAACGTCCACCATCGGCGTCATATCCACGCGGACATTGATGCGTTTGCGCTTCTTCTTCCCGCCGTGCTTCTGCTTGCCTTTCGATTGCGATAAATCTACATCTGCCATAGTTCGTACTCCTGAATTTTATTTCTCTATATCGGTCACCAGGTTGAATCGGGTGATCCCCTGTTTCTGCAAGGTTTCCATTACGCCCTGAATGACCTTATACTGTGACTCACGGTCCGCTTTGATCACGGTACGGAGTTTTGGATTTCGGATACGGGCATTGCGCAGCAGCTCGGGAAGTTCGGCCATCGTCACTCCGACACCCGCTTTCAGTGCATACTGAGGTCCGAACACCGCTCCGCGAAGATTCTGGTTGTCCAATCCAAGGAAGACCGATCCTTCTTTATCAACTGTCACGGTCATCACATCGACGTCCGGCAGTTTGAAAGCAGAATGGGATACAGGGATCGTGACATCGGCAACATCCTGTGGTTTGAATGTTGTCGACAACATGAAGAACGTCAACAATAGAAAGCCGACATCCACCATCGGAGTCATATCTAATTTGAATCCGACTCGTTTTGTTTTTGACATAGCGGCTCCGCTCTCTAAAAATTATTCGTGTTTGGACTGCAGGTTCATCAGGATATCTTTGCTTGCTTCGTCGATCATATACGTCATACCGTCGATACGGGTGGTGAAGTAGTTGTAAGCAACGATAGCAATGATAGCGATAGCGATACCGCCTGCTGTATTGATCAGAGCTTCAGAGATACCGAGGGACAGTGCAGCAGCATCCGTTGCGCCGGCTTTCGCAAGAGCAGCGAATGAACGGATCATACCAAGAACTGTTCCGAGCAGTCCCACCATGGTGGAGATCGAAGCGATGGTCGACAGGGAGATCAGGTTCTTTTCCAGGATCGGCATTTCAAGCATGGTCGCTTCTTCGATCACGCGTTTCACTTCTTCCATGCGTTCTTTCTTGTTCATGTCCTTCTTAGAGGAAAGTTCATGATACCGTTCCAGACCGGTCTTCACGATATTGGCAAGCGAACCGCGCTGCACATCGCAGGTGGAGATCGCTGCAGGGATATCATTCGAGTTCAGGTTGGTAACGAGCGTTTTGAGGAATTTCGGGAGCGGACCGCGGCCGGCTGCTTTTTTCAGCGAGAGAAGGCGTTCAACAACATAGGTAAACACCATAATGGACAGGGAGATCAAACCGATAACGAGAGGACCGCCGTCCTTGATGAATTGCGGCAGCATGAATTCGAATATCGTATATCCCAAAGCGAATGCACCGAAGAGGATGATGAAGTTGAGTGAACCTTGTTTCATAGAACGACTCCTTGTAAATTAATATAATAGATGTACAGTTATTTACTTTGCTATGGCGTAGATGGCGTCCTCACGCTTCTCCGCCGTCGTGAAAATGGTCGAAAGTTTTGTTACGACGAATACATTGCTGATGCTCTTGTTCACATTGCAGAGGATGAATTTTCCCTGGCGGTTCAGATAGGAAGTATGAGCGGAGACCAGCGCGCCGATCGCAGAAGAATTGAGATATTCAACATCACCGAGATCGATGATCAGTTT
>CALROS020000084.1:0-6837 GCA_943369855.1 Chitinophaga pinensis
CGAAGTATGCCGGACAGCTCTGCGGCGGAGTTTTTGTGAACGTGACCGACCGAAAGAAATTCGATGCCGTGAAATGCGGTATTGCAGTTGTTTCAGGAATTCATAGCTTGTATAAAGACTCGTTGATTTTCCGTGAACGGGGATTCGACCGGCTTGCGGGTACTCCCGTCATCCGGCAGTCGATCATTGACGGGAAGGATGTGAACGACATCGTCGCACTCTGGCGTGACGAGCTGGATGAGTTCAATAAATTGCGTAATAAATCATTCCTCTATACGGATAAATAAATTATGGCCGGCAGAAAAAAAACGATCGCACTCATCGCACACGACGGAAAGAAAGCGGATATCCTTCAGTTCGCCAACGACAACAGGGAAGCGCTGTTGAAATGTAATCTGATCGCAACGCGCACAACGGGAAAACTCTTGAAAGAGAAGGTCGGACTGAAAGTGAAATGTTACATGTCCGGTCCGATGGGAGGGGACGCCGAGATCGCGGCGTTAGTGGCGAATAAGAAAGTGAATGCGGTCATCTTCATCACCGATCCTCTCGATGCGCATCCTCACGATCCGGATATTCACGGACTGATGCGGGTGTGCAATGTTCATAATATTCCGCTCGCCTCGAACATCGCCACGGCTCAACTCATCATCTCGAGACAGGGATTGTTCTCGGATGAGGATATGATGGATTGATTCTAATACCTTCCAGGTCTTAGAGACCTGGAAGGTATTTCGAATATGAACATGATAGAACCGGGGAAATATTACCATATTTTTAATCGTGGGAATAACCGAGAGGATCTCTTCAAGGAAGAGAAGAACTATTTATATTTTTTGAAGTTATATGAGCACCACATTGAGCCGGTCGCTGAAACATATGCGTACTGTTTAATGAGAAATCATTTTCACCTTCTTGTTAAAATTAAAGATCTAAAACACCTTCCATGTTTCGGAAACCTGGAAGGTGTCCAAACGCTTGAACACATTCTTGATCATAAACACCCTCCAGGTCTTAAAGACATGAAGGGTGTGGAGAAATCCTTCGATGGAGACCTGAAAGATGTTCTAACGCCAAACCCATCCCGCGCATTTTCCAATCTATTCAACGCTTACACGAAATCCATCAATAAAATGTACGGACGGACCGGTTCTTTATTTGAAAAGAACTTTCATAGGATCGAGGTCACTTCAGATTAATATTTTGCTCGATTAATTCACTACATCCACTTCAATCCTCAAAAACACGGGTTTACAGATTCCTTTCGGGAATATCCGCATTCGTCATATCAACTTGTCTTATCGGAGGACAAATCCTTTCTGCAAAAAACAAAAGTGATAGAGTGGTTCGGAGGGAAGAGAGATTTTAAGGAATATCACCTAAACGTTTCTGAGGTAAAGGACATTGAGCAATTCCTTGGAGTTGATGAATAACGTCGAAGAATGAGTTCGGAATTGTTGAAATCCAGATATGGTAAAAGTGACAGGGAGGTTTCTTAACTGATCAATGCAAAATAAAACACCTTCCAGGTTTTTAAAACCTGGAAGGTGTTTTAATAGGACCAAAAATACTAGATCTTCGCCAGCGCCTGTTTCAGATCGCCGATCAGATCCTCCACATCCTCGATCCCCACAGAAATTCGTACTAGGCCATCCGTTACACCATTCTTGATCCTGTCCGCTTTTGGGACGGATGCATGCGTCATTGATGCAGGATGGGAGATGAGCGTTTCCACACCGCCGAGTGATTCAGCCAGTGAGCAGATCTTCACCGCTTTCAGGAATTTCTTCGCGTTCGAAAGACTACCCAGTTCAAACGAGATCATTCCGCCGAACCCTTTCATCTGTCTCTTCGCCAGTTCATGCTGCGGATGATGCGGCAATCCCGGGTAATTGACCTTCTTCACTTTCTTCTGAGAATCGAGCCAGAGTGCGATCTCCATTGCACTTTCGCAGTGCTGACGCATGCGGACCGCGAGAGTCTTGGTCCCGCGCAGACAGAGCCACGCGTCGAACGGACTCATGATGCCGCCGGTTGCTTTCTGAAGGAAACGAAGACGTTCGATCACTTTTTTATTGCTCGTGCCGACAAATCCGCCGAGCATATCACTGTGCCCGTTCAGATATTTAGTGACGCTGTGCAGCACGATATCGATCCCGATCTCGAGCGGCTGCTGAAGATAGGGGGTAGCGAATGTGTTATCGACAACGGAAAGGATCTTCCGTTCTTTCGCGAACTTTGCGATCGCTTTTAGATCGGTGATCTTCATGGTCGGATTCGTCGGAGTCTCAACGAAGATCATCTTCGTATTCGGCTTGAACGCCTTCACCACATTGTCGATCACCGTGGTGTCAACGAAATCGAATTGGAGACCGTAATTCTCCAGGATCATCTTCGCGATGCGGTACGTTCCGCCGTAGACGTCATTCGTCACGATCACATGGTCACCGGGATTCAGCAGACGGAAGACCGCATCTTCCGCCGCCATTCCTGATGCGAACGCCATTCCTTCATCCGCATTCTCCAGGGCAGCGATATTCATCTCGAGTGCTGTCCGTGTCGGATTCGACACACGGGAATACTCATAGCCTTTATGTTTGCCGAGTTCTTCCTGCACATAGGTCGAGGTCAAAAAAACAGGCGTCATTACTGCGCCTGTAGAGGGGTCGGGAACCTGTCCCGCGTGCACTGCTTTTGTTGAGAACTTCATTGGGGATTCCCTGATGTCGGGTAATTCATGAATTCGCGTTCGGTGAGTTTATATTCTTCAAGGATCATCAATCCTTCTCCGGAGAGTTTATGCGAACGTGCACGGAGGAAACCGAGGACCGATTCCTTCTCCGTAACGTGCGGACATTTCCGGATCTCGGCATATTTCTCCGCATGCGCCTGAGCATTGCTTTTGATGATCTGTCGGAACGGGTCCCGCACGACGGAGACCAGTTTGTCCAGTGTATCGGATGCGTTCTTATCCCACTGCATAATGGTATGAGTGATTAGTGAGACATATATTCGAGAACATCGAACCGCGTGATGATGCCGATCGGTTTCTCGTGGTCGGTGATGATCACCGCCGGTAATTTTTGCATGAAATATTTCACCGCCGTCTGCACTTCTTCATTCATATGGATCTCCGGCAGGGGATTCTCCATGGCGGTCGCGACGCTCTTCTCGAAATTCGCGACATCATCCACAACACAGGAGAGCAGGTTCGATTCCGTCACGATGCCGATGGACCTTCCGCTGTCGATCACGGGAAGTTGGGAGATATTGTGCCGTTTGATCAATTCAATTGCCTGTCGGATGGTCGTAGAGCGGTTGACGCTGATCAGTTCCTGAAGTTCGGACTGCTTGCTGTCCAGAATGTATCGAAGCGTGATCCGTTCCGGTCTCAGGAATCCGTTCTCGCGCATCCATACATCATTATACATTTTGCTTACATATCTGCTTCCGCTGTCCGGAAGCAGGATGACGACGATCTTGTCTTCGGGAATGGTCTTGCAGTATTCCAGTCCTGCATGGAGCGCCGTTCCCGATGAACCTCCGGTGAAGATCCCTTCTTCGCGCGTCAATCGGCGCGCTGCAAGAAAGGATTCACGGTCATCGGCCATAACGACCTCATCCACATAATTGAAGTCCAGCGTCTTCGGAATGTAATCCTGTCCGATCCCTTCCACTTTATACGTTTTGAATACCGGATCGTATCTTCTCTTATAAAAATATTCCTGAAGGATCGAACCTTTGATATCGACGCCGATCACTTTGATGTTCGGATTTTTTTCCTTCAGATATTTCGCTGTGCCGGTGATGGTCCCGCCCGTACCGAGTCCGCAGATGAAATAGTCGATCTGTCCGCCGGTCTGATCCCAGATCTCCGGACCCGTCGTTTTGTAATGCGCTTCTGGGTTCTTCGGATTCTCGTATTGATCGGCAAGGATGGAGTTCGGCGTTTCACGCACGCGCTGTTTGGCAACTTCGGTGTAACTTTCCGGAGACTCGTGGGGGACTGCTGTTGGAGTGACGATCACCTCTGCGCCGAATGCGCGGAGGTTGCTGATCTTTTCCGCGCTCATCTTGTCCGGCATCGTGAAGACGGTCTTATAACCTTTCACTGCCGCTGCGATCGCCAATCCCATTCCGGTATTTCCCGAAGTGGATTCTACGATCGTGCCGCCCGGTTTGATCCGACCGGTCCGTTCGGCATCTTCAATGATCTCGCAGCCGATCCGGTCTTTAATAGAGCCGCCAGGATTGAACGATTCCACCTTCACAAAAATATGAGGCTTTAGTCCTTTATTCAGTTTATTCAACCGGATCAGCGGTGTATTGCCGATCGTATCAAGGATGGAATTGAAGAATTTAACTTTGGAGAGGTCTTTGGACATTCACCACCTAATTTTCAGTAATATAGATTTTTTGGTAAGGAGAATCAAGAATCGAATCCGCTAAATTCCACAAAATACAATGAGTTACGGCAATTTGTTACGTTGACTTACCATGCCAATTTTAGTAAATTGGGTGCCAAAAGAGAGACTCCCTTGATCAACTACCTTATTTCCCTCGGCATCAGTTATCTCATTGGATCGATACCCACCGCGTTCCTTGTTGTCAAAAATACTTCGCAGGTGGATATCCGCACCGTCGGCAGCGGGAATGTTGGTGGCAGGAACGCACTTGAAGTGACCGGCAAAAAATGGGTCGGCGTGGTAGTTACGCTGGTCGATCTGCTGAAAGGGATCGCAGCCGTTCTTATCGCGGCAATGTTCTTTGAGGACAAAGTGATGTCCGTTTCTGCGGCGATGTTCGGTGCTGTGCTTGGGCACTGTTATCCTGTTTGGCTGAAATTCCATGGGGGAAGAGGATTAGCAACCGGTGCAGGTGCTCTGTTTGCTACCGGATGGATCTGCGTTCCGCTGTGGCTTGCATCATATTTTATCTCTGAGCGGTTTACAAAGAATGTCCACGCTTCCAGTGTTATTGCTATCGTAGCCATTCCGCTTGCTGTCTGGATGACCCCTGATTCGATCATGTCGATGTTCCTTCCTGCGTATCTCTCTCCGGCGGATTTTCTCAAAGCCGGTATTGCGATGACTGCTGTTTGTCTTACACGTCACATAGAACCATTAAAAGAATACTTCCATGCAGAATAACGTTCGGATTTTTTTCTGTCTCACCATTGTGAGTGTGTTCTCGTTTGCGCAAAACACAAACGACCAAATTTCAACCTCCCGTCAGAACGCGGTCACGAGGACCGTCGATGCGGTCAGTCCCGCAGTGGTCGGCATCAACGTAACGGAGGTGAGGGAGTATCGTGACCCGTTCTCGAATTACTTCGGGAATGATCCGTTCTTCAATCAATTCTTCGGGAACAGGAACTACAAACAGGAAGTGAAAGGACTCGGTTCCGGATTCATCATTTCGCAGGACGGATATGTGCTGACGAACGATCACGTTGCGGGAAATGCAAAAGAGATCACCGTGACGATGACGAACGGAAAGAAGTATCAGGCGGCGATCATCGGTACCGATCTTGTGTCCGATATCTGTCTGCTGAAATTGACCCCTGAAAAAGGGGAAAAATTTCCTTTCGTGAAACTCGGTAATTCGGACGATGTGCTCATCGGCGAATGGGTGATCGCGTTCGGAAATCCGTTCGGACTCTTTGATAACATCGACAAACCGATCGTCACTGTCGGAGTGATCAGCGCCAAAGGGATGAACCTGAGTGTTGACAACAACAGATCATACCGCGGTCTGATTCAGACCGACGCTGTGATCAATGCCGGCAACAGCGGCGGTCCGCTCGTGAACAGCATCGGTGAGGTAATCGGTATCAACACCCTCATCTATACCGGCGGTGTTTCGCAGGCATATATCGGTTACGGTTTCGCACTTCCCATCAATCGAGTGAAATCGATCGTGGACGAACTGCAGTCCAAAGGAAAAGTGGAACGGAACTTCTGGACAGGTCTTGATGTGCGTCCGGTGGATGTGCAGATCGCACGATATTTTGGATTGAAACAGGCTCAGGGAGTGATCGTCAGCGATGTGCAGAAGAACAGTCCTGCTGAGAAGGTCGGTATTCTGGTAGCCGATATCATTGTTGAGATCAACGGTGAACGGATCATCAATAACGACAGTCTGATGAGCATCATGCAGGAAAGCCGCGCGGGGGATACGTGGAAGATCAAAGTGTACCGCGACAAGAAGATCCTCAGTTTTGAACTCACTTTAGAAAAGCAAAAATAATGATCGCACGATACACTCGTCCCGAAATGGGAGCAATCTTTACCGACGATAACCGCTATGCCATCTGGCTGGAGATCGAACTTCTTGCGTGCGAAGCGCAGGCGGAACTCGGTGCCGTTCCGAAAGAATCCGTGAGGACCATCCGCGAAAAAGCGAAGTTCGATGTCGAACGGATCAATCAAATTGAAGCGGAAGTGAAGCACGACATTATCGCGTTCCTGACGAGTGTTGGTGAGTTCGTTGGAACGGACTCACGGTTCATCCATCTCGGCATGACCTCATCGGATGTTGTTGATACTGCGCTTTCTGTGCAGATGAAACAAGCGGGGGAGATCCTGCTAAAGGATCTTACCGCACTTCGCGATGTGCTTGCCCGCCGTGCAAAAGAATTCAAAATGACCGTGATGATCGGCCGTTCGCACGGTA
This sequence comes from Chitinophaga pinensis, assembly GCA_943369855.1. GTDB lineage: Bacteria > Bacteroidota > Ignavibacteria > UBA10030 > UBA8401 > UBA8401. Next base: position 6,676 of record CALROS020000084.1, read on the forward strand.
TCCATGCAGAGCCGACAACATTCGGTTTGAAACTGGCATTGTGGTATGATGAGACGAAGCGGAATATCAAACGTCTTGAATCTGCTATTGCTACGATATCAGTTGGACAGATCTCGGGAGCTGTAGGGACCTTCGCTCATTTGAGTCCGAAAGTGGAAGAAT
>CALROS020000085.1:0-6784 GCA_943369855.1 Chitinophaga pinensis
TCTATGAAATTCCCGTAAAACAGCGGCTGCAGATGTCCGGATTGTTTCTGCTGGGATTCTTTTTGTTCATCTCGCCGTGGGGCATCTATTGTTGGAATGAACGAGGGAGTTTCTTCTATAATAAGAACTATTTGAATATCGCCTATGAGATGTTCGCCAAGGGGAAGATGGGATGGGATCAATACTGGAATGTTGAGTCGACGAAATATCATTCGCTGGGTCAGGTGATCTTTGCTGATCCCGGGTTATTCGTTTCGACGGTCTTCGGGAACCTGTTCGAACATTTGAAGAATGATCTTACCAAGTTAACGGTGTGGGGAATCGGTATTTGTTTTGGTATCAGTGCTGTCGGACTCTGGAAGAACCGTCCGAACCGCCGTCAGAGTGCGTATTTTGCCTTCGGTGCGTTGATGTTCTCGGTCCTGCTGCTGGTCTTCTACGGTGAACGTTTTTCCATGTTCCTGATACCGATCTATGCATCATTCGGTCTCTCCATGGTCCTGTGGGACCGTTGGAGATCGGTGCCGTTCTTTAACGGATCCGTCATTGCGCTGGTGCTGATCGTGTGGACATTCGTTGTATCGTATGATTTTAACAAAGAGAATATCGATTCCGGTCCGAAAGAGATCAAAGTGATCGCGGACTGGTTCAACGCGAATGTAAAAGATACGGATGAGTCGAAGATCATCGTCTGCCGGAAACCGCATATCGCGTTCTATACCAATAAGACGATGAAGTATTTCCCGTACGTCAATTCCTTCGATGCATTGGAACAGGAAGTGAAGAAACTGAACGCATCGTATTTCTTCTATGGGATCTTTGAAGCGAATATGCGTCCCGAATTCCAGTCGCTGCTCGATCCGCGTAAAGCACCGGCGTGGCTGGAACCGATTACATACACCGTTAATCCTCCGTCCGTATTATATCGAGTGAAGAAGTAAGAGTGCGGGAGATAAGGAGATCGGTCATCTCCCGACGTTCCATTAAACAACACGCATCACCCCAGACGCGAGACCTGTCCGGACACACTTAACTGAAAGAATTTCATGGCTGCAACCATCAACATCCTGTTCATCGGCGATATCATCGGCGGTCCCGGAATGGACCTTGTCACCAATCTGTTCAAAGGACTTGTGGAGAAGCACAAGATCGATTTCGTCATCGCGAACGGCGAGAACGCAGCGGACGGTAAGGGGATCGAAGAATCGCAGGTGAAGCATCTGTTCGATCTCGGCGTGAACGTGATCACCGGCGGCAATCACACGTTCGACCGCTGGGACATGAGGAAGGTCTATACATCCTTCAAACACCTGCTTCGTCCGCTGAATTTTCCTCACGGCACGGCCGGCATCGGATACACCATCTATGAGATGAAGAACGGCGTGAAGATCGGCGTGATCAATCTGCAGGGGCGCACATACATGCAGCCGATCGAGGATCCGTTCAGGACGGTCGATTGGGCATTGACCAAGATCAATGAACAGACGAAGATCGCGTTCATCGATTTCCATGCGGAAGCAACAGCGGAAAAGATGGCGATGGGCTGGTATCTTGACGGACGCGCGAGTGTTGTGGTCGGTACGCATACGCATACCCCGACGGCTGACGCCCGCATCCTGCCGCGTGCAACAGGATTCATCACGGATGTCGGCATGACCGGTCCGTACGATTCAGTGCTGGGAATGAAAAAGGACCTCGCGATCAAACGGTTCCTGACACAGACTCCGCACAAATATGAAACGGCATCGAATGATGTCCGGTTATGCGGCGTGATCGCCGAGGTGGAAGTGGAGACAGGGAAGTGCGTGAATTTCGAACAGCTGATCTTCCCGAAGTTCTAACGGAGGATGTTCAATTGATCTCCTGCATCAGGTATTTCCTGGCGCGGACGCGGCAATAATAGAGCGGATAGGTACCGTCCGGCAGCATCACTTTCCCTCGTCCCTGAACAATGACAATGTCCTGCACGCCGGCGGTCTGGATACTGTAGGTTCCGTTCTCGTTGTCGGCAAATTCCGTACTGATGAGTTTGCCGATACCGGCGGCATCGGCGGTCAATCCGACGAAGGAATTTCCGCCGCCGGCCATGGAGAGCGGTGTGTAATAGTAATGCTGCGCTTTCACCGAGATCATCACCAGGTCGCGTTGAACATCGTCCCGGTTTTGTGTGATGAGATGATCATTGTACATGACAATGGCCACGGAAACGGCGAGTCCAACGATCACAACACCGAGAATGATCAAAAGTAATTGTTGTTGTCCCATAATTTCAAATCAGTGTAACCCATTCACACCTGCGGTATATTGATTATCGGCACAAATTCGAAAAACCATATGAACATATAGGTCCCTGTCCTGCAAAAAAATCAGCAGATCATTTATTATTTGGGGAAACGCATAAATTATGACAATTATCGACGGTAAAAAGATCTCACAGGAGATCAAAGAAGAGATACGGATCGCAACCGCGGCTTTTAAAGCGGAAAAAGGATTTGTTCCCGGACTCGCATTCATCCTTGTCGGCGAGGATCCCGCATCGCAGGCATATGTCCTGAGCAAAGGGAAGTCCTGTGAAACGATCGGATTCTATTCCGTGACCGAACGGGTGCCTGCCTCCACAACGGAGAACGAACTGCTTTCAATGATCGACCGATTCAATCGTGATGAAAAAATCCACGGAATCCTTGTGCAGCTTCCGCTGCCGAAGCATATCAATGAACAACGGGTGATCGAAGCGATCTCGCCCGAGAAGGATGTGGACGGTTTCCATCCCGCAAATGTCGGAAAGATGATGATCGGTATCGATACGTTCTTTCCGTGCACACCGTACGGCATCATGGAATTGCTGAAGCGTTCTCACATTGATCCTTCAGGAAAGCATGTTGTCGTTGTCGGACGAAGCAATATCGTCGGGAAACCGATCGCCAATATGCTTCTGCAGAAAAAGACAGGGGCGAATGCCGTTGTGACGATCGCACACACCGGAGCGAAGGATATATCATATTACACGAAACAGGCGGATATTCTGATCGCGGCGGTCGGGAAAGCGCATGCGATCACCAAAGAGATGGTGAAGCCCGGCGTGGTCGTGATCGATGTCGGGATCAACCGTGTGGAGGATGCTTCCGCGAAGAACGGATATCGGTTGACGGGAGATGTGGATTATGCATCGGTGAAAGATGTCGCTTCCGCTATCACACCCGTCCCCGGCGGCGTCGGACCGATGACGATCGCCATGTTGATGGTGAATACGTTCAAAGCGGCAGGCGGAACGATCTGCTAATCCTTATTCCGAATGAGATGACTGAAGTGCGGACGATCTGTCCGCACTTCGTATTTTAGTTAGAACATCAATTCTGAGATACGCCCCGTCTCCGGCTGCTCAATTTTAATGACTCTTCGCGCATCACTCTTCTCGATCCAAAGAATGGAACGTCCCTCAAAGTCATTCGATTCCACCTTGTAACAGTCGATCCCTTTCACATTTTCAACGCCGATCCGTTTCAATGTATATGGAGTGATTTGATTGGTCTGCGGATTCAGCATTTGGAATGAGTAACTATCACTGACTGAAAAATCGACTGCTCTGGGGACGAACGGGGATTGTGAAAAATCAAAGACCCGTCCGGTGAATTCCGGATCGTTCTTCATCACTCTGTTGTACGGTCTCATCAATGTCGAGATATGAAGCCGCTGCTTCTCATAGCTGGTGCGGGTATCCATCACGATCTGTCCGTTCACGATGATCTTGCTGAGCGATTGCACCGGGGTCAGGTCGGCATTCATCGTCCCCGAAACGGTCTTGGTGAATCCAGTGGTGATGATGTTCATATAGATCTCGATCAGTGAATCCGTCCTCAGGAATGAGATCTGGTACAATCCGTTCCCTTGTTTGCTTGTTGATGAATAGGTGAGCACTTCGGGTTTGGCTGAGAGCCATTGTGTCTTGAACGGTTCCGGTTCGGACGCAGTGAGGAATGAGACCGAAAGGATGAATGCAGCAAAAAGAAATAATTCTTTCACAGTAATACTCCATAAATTTGTGAATGGATATAGTGGTATTTTTTCATCACCGAAGGACGGTGATGAACAGCGATGAACTGAATAGTTGTGTGTATCAATGGTGCGTGTGATTTGTCCGGCATGATCAGGACCGGATGTGCTGCGGAGGGTGTTGATGCTGAATCCAACGACCGCTGAAGAGCAGCGATCGTTTCATAGCTATTTGATCACTATCCGCCGGGACATGAGATAGACGATCCAGAGGATCACTCCAATACTCTCATAGACCAGTGCGTTAATCGGCGCTTCAATGAAGAGCCAGTAAATTCTTCCGTTGGTGTAGAGAAAAGAGAATGGAAGAAGAGAAAAGAAGATCGCGAATGCCATGAAGTATTTCTGCCGATGCAGCAATGAACGGGTCCGTTTCAATGTTTTCAATTCATCGCTCATTGACAGCGGATTGGGCGTATAGGGCGGCAGATTACTTGCCGCGATCTGCCGGATCTGTTCTGCAAATTCGGGATGGTCGGCGATATATGCCGTCACCGCCCGTTTGGTATCCTCACTGCAGTCCCCGGAAAGGTAGAGAGGGATGAGGTCCGCGATAATGTCTTTGGTGATGTTCATTGGATATTTCCTTATGCTGATCGTGTCAATGCGATTTTTTGTCGGATACGGAAGATCTTCACTTTGATCGCTGAGATGGTCAATCCGGTCATTTGTGCAATTTCGTTGTAGGAGAGTTCATCACGCGTTTTCATATACATTACCGTCCTGTCGATCTCCGGCAAACCGTCAAGCACGGTGAGTGTCCGTTCCAATTCTGATCGGTCTTCGCTTCGTTCCATTTCTGTCTGCGTTGTCCCCGGAACATCCTCCGTCAAAGGAGTGAATCTCTTTTCCCGTCTGATCCGTTGAAGATGCAGATTACGTGCGATCGTAAAAAGGAACGCTTTCACCGTCTCCTGCCGGATGTCCGCTGCACTCGTCCACACACGAATGAATGTCTCCGATGTGATATCCTTCGCATCATCCTCGTTCCCGCACAGCCAGAATGCAAAGCGGTAGACATCGCCGGAATAACGGGCGTAGAGTTCCTCAAATATTGTGGTATCGTTTCCCATTCGTATAGAGTATCCCTGAAAGGGTGGAAAGTTACAAAGAAATGCGATCTAATTTAAAAAAGAAAAGGCGGACTGACTGTCCGCCTTGGAATTGTGCTCTGCTGATCGAGCTATTCTTTTGTTTCCCAGAATATCCCGGCCAATGCCAATTGACGCAGGATCGGAGCAACGTTATACCGTTCCTCATGATAATGATGATAGAGTGCATCGAGCACGGTCACCACATTGGAAAAACCGATGGATTCACCCCACGCGATCGGTCCCCGCGGGAAATTCATCGCGTGTTTCATCGCTTCATCGATATCCTTCGGTGCAGCGACATCGTTCTGGACGGTGAACAATGCTTCGTTGATGATCTGACAGAGGATCCTCGGCATCACCATGCCGACACTGTCCTGGACCATGGCGGTCTCTTTCTTAACGGAGGCAAACAGCGCCGTGACAGCATCCGCTGTCTCTTTTGTTGTGTGGAGGGACGGAGCAAGTTCCACTAATGTATTGGACAATAACGTGGGGAATGCTGCGATACCGATGAACCGGTGACGATGCTTCAGAAGATGCGATTGAGACAGGATCGTTTCAGCGACCGTATTCGAGACGACCGGAACATTCGCCGGCAGTGCTTCATTCAGCGCCTCGAGGTTCTTCTTCTTTTGTTCGGAGGATGCGATCGTCAGCTCGAACGCAGCGGTGATCTTCTTTGCAGAGGTCTTCAGCGAAGCAAGATTCTTTAGTTCCTGCACCGCGATCCCTTTCTCCTGGAACATTGCCGAATATTCCTTCACCAATTGTTCATCGCCGAGCAGGCAGACGAGATGTTTCACATCCGCTTTGACCGGTTTCTCTTTTTTGGGAGCAGGTTCGGACTTCGCTTTCTTTTCGGGAACAACGGGTTCGACGGGCGACACTGCAGGCGTAGTGGTCTCTATGATAGAGACAGTCTCAGCGATAACGGGCACTTGTTCAACGGCCGCAGCGACAGGAACTGACTTTTTTGTTGCGGGAGCTTTCTTCTTTGCTTTCGGTTTCTCTTTTTTGGTCTGTTTTTTCATTTATCGTCGTAGTTATAGAATCCTTTTTTTGATTTCTTTCCGAATGACCCTGCCTCCACCATCTGCTTCTGGATCGGACTTGGACGGAAGCGCGCTTCATGGAATGTCTGCTCGTAGATCGCTTCGGAAACAGCAAAGTTCACGTCATTGCCGACATTGTCCATCTGCTCGAACGGTCCATTTTTAAATCCGCCGCTCTTCTTCACGATGCGGTCGATCTCTTCGAGTGACGCGGCATTCTCTTCGAGGAGTTTCAATGCTTCGCCGAAGAACGGACGGGAGATGCGGTTCACGACATACCCGGGTGTATCCTTCACTGCGATGGTCTTTTTCCCGAGCTGTTCGGCAATGGCAGTCGCAGATTTCATCGTTTCGTCGGTGGTGAGAGCCCCCTTGACGATCTCTACGATCTTGATCTGATGCACGGGATTGAAGAAATGCATCCCCACGACCCGACCCGGATGTTTCGTTGCAGCGGCAATGGATGTAACGGTGAGGGAGGAAGTATTCGTTGCAAGGATCGCGGTATGATGGGCGATCTGATCCAGTTTTTTGAACAGGTCGCGTTTTACTTTAATGTCTTCGAGGACGGCTTCGATGATCAGG
>CALROS020000086.1:0-6767 GCA_943369855.1 Chitinophaga pinensis
ACGCCGTTGTGTCGATCTCTCCTTTTTCCACATCCACTCCCTCAACTTCATAACCTAAAACTTTCTGGAAGTCCTCTTCGTTACCGATAAGGCAGTCAATGTAAGGAACAAGAGGTTTCGTCGTTTCAATCGCTTCTTTACTGCTCCACAGTTTCGAGCGGAAGTTTAAATCGTATGATACGACCGTTCCTGCTTCATGCGCTGCTTTTACTGCTTCTGCTACAACAAGTCGTGTGGATTCTGAAAGAGCGGAGAAGATTCCTCCTGTGTGGAACCATCGGACTCCCTGTTCTTTGAAGAGCTTTTTCCAATCAATTTCTCCCGGTTTAATGCCTGCGGTAGCGGAGTATGCTCTATCATAAAGCGTTACAGAAGCTCTGGGTCCGAATCCTACCTCTGTAAAATTGAGTCCAATACGGTCTTTCTTCCCCATTCCGTCATATTTTCTGGTAACGGCGTAGTCCACATTCATACCGACGGCTCTGGCGTGGTTCTTTACGATGGCGCCCACGGGAGAATCATTCAGTCCGCCGACCCAGCCGGTGCGCAAGCCCAACCGTGATAATGCATATGCAACGTTATATTCACCGCCGCCGACCCATACTTCCAGTGACGGTGTGAACTCGATGCGCTGGTGGCCCGGAGGTGAAAGGCGGACCATCGTCTCGCCGAGTGAAATGAGATCGAATTTTGTTTCTGATTGTGATTTTATTTTCAGTGGCATGATATATTCCTGTGATAGATTATTAAATGGTACCTCAAAAATATCAAGTGATCCCACATTGCTCAAATAGAGGATCTAGCAGAATGGATTCCCGCTAAAAATCCCGCCATTGGAGATTCCGCCTTGCGGAATTCCAAATAGCGGAACATGCGGGAATGACAATTGTATAAATCTGCATTCCGATTTTTAATTGGATATCTTTGAAATTATTTTATTAAGATCATTTTCTTTGTGGAATAATTCTTCCCCGCCTGCAGCCGCAGAAAATACGCGCCGCTTGGAAGCCGCTGGTCCGTAAAGTTGACCGAATATTGTCCCGCATTCTGATATTCTTTGACCAAAGAACGAATGCTCCGTCCCGTAAGATCGAAGACCTCAAGATTGACATCCGCAGCGAACGAGATGGAATACGAGATGGTCGTGGACGGATTGAACGGATTCGGAAAATTCTGTTTCAATTGGAACTCATACAGCGGCGCTCCCGATTCCGTGACGTTCGAGATATTCTTCCGTTCATTGTATTGTGCATAATAGAGTGATCGGGGATTCAGATTCGGCTTGTTCGTCCCTTCGATGAATCCGGCTTTCTCATCGAACGGTGCGTACGGAACGGAGCCGGAGACGATCCCGAAACAACCGATGGCATAATTCTGTGCCGTCGGCGGCTGCTGCACGATAAGATATCCCTGCGGACGAACATTACAGTTCCACGCAACGCAGTGGGCAGTCGTCCAACCGTGGCTGGTCCCGTAATTTCCCCGGTTATAGAGTCCGAGCAGACGTTTATCGGAGCGGGGACCGTCCAATTCGGTATGATTATCATAGAGCATCCCGTTGGTCCACTGCCTGTGTCCTTCACTGCTGGTATACGCTCCCTGCGATGAACAATCAACGAACACATTGCCGGAATTATATCCCATTCCGTTGGAGACATAATGATGCCGTCCGTTCCGTGCAAAACAATTCTTGAACAGGATCTGCTGAGAAGCCGTGTATGTATTGAAATTGTACCGGCGCTCGCCGGTGATGATGCTGACCGGGTCCAGCGAATTGCACTCCTGCACCGTTACGCGAGTTGCGGTGTTCGTCATGACCCCCGACTGTCCGAATCCGGTGAACGTGCAGTTCTTCACCCAGGAATCCTCCAGCTGCAGAAGATACAACGCCTGCCACGCGTGATTCTCATCCTCACCGCCCAATGATTCGATATCGATGCGGAGATTCTCCACACCGATGTTCGTGAGCAGACCCGTTCTCGCATATTTGTAGACTGTGGACTGCGACAACGAACGGACAAGATGATTGAAGACCGGAACATCGATGGTGATGATGTTCCCCTGAATGGCGGTGATCCATCTATTATAGAGGATCGGGACCTGATTGACCGTCCATGGAACATCAACGCCGAGCTCAGCGCCCGGTTCATACCAATGCGTCCCGCCGGTGTCGATAGCCGTCAGCCATTTTGCCGTGCAGGGATGAGTGATGATGATATTGTCGCCGACGGAGAATTTTGATGCATCGGCCACGGTAAATTTCCGTTCGCCGACCGCCACCGTATCGCTGGTGATGGTCGTTTCAACTCCGCTTACTTTGGAATTCCATTTCGTTGATGAGCCGCCGCCGGCGATGACCACTTCACGCTGATGAGGAGTATCGCCTCGCGCGTAGATGATCGTATTGGTGAGTGAATCGCTTCCGTTTCCTTCGCCCCGCAGCACGACTCCGGAGTATCTCACATTGACTGTTCCATACACATGGTACCGTCCCGCTTTCAGCAGCAATGCGCCGCGGATCCCCTGCGCATTCAGGGGAAGTTTCCCGACACTGTCGATCGCTTTCTGGATATAACCGGTATTATCACCGGAGACCGGCGAGATGCTCAGAACGGTATTGACGGTCGGCAGTGCTGAATCTCCGTTCTTGTAACCGGCATAACTGAAATCCGGAATGCGGTTCTTTGCGGAATCCAATTTATAGACGAGCTTTCCGTCGCCGCCGAAATAGACGATGGAAGACTGCCAGGACTGCGCATTCAATATCGGACTAACGAGAAGGATCGCAAGAAGAAACACTAAGCGGAACATCATTTGAGTACTCTTCATTTCGAATTCGGTCCGACATCGTTCGCCGACAGTCTGCGCAGCGAATAATTCTTTTTATTTCCATTCGGAAGAAGGAATCCGTCGACCTTCTTCAGTTTCGGATCTTTAACAGTAAGACCTTCTGAACGGACTGATGAAGCGACTGCTGCCCCCTGCGGAAAGAGAAGATTCTCTTTGAAAGTGATGACGGATGAGGGATCCATCATTTTCACGAGTGTATCGCTGCTTCCGACAATGACATTGTTCTTCACCAGCATCTTTTCCGGAGCTTTGCTCCACCAGTTCCCCTGGAATCCCGCACCGTCGAATCCGATCTCCAGTCCGCTCGCATTGTTCACCATGATATTCTTTTCAAACACGGCATTGGTGATGCGGTAATGTTTCGTCAGCGGTTTCTTTTCACTATAATCCGCATCGCCGTTCGTCGCCGCGACGGTCGCATCCCAGCCGCTGCCGGTGAGTCCTTCAAGATAATTTCCCGTAATGGTCATACTGTCCGCGCAGAACCGGATGCCGCCGGTGCCGAGGTTCCAGGTCTTCCCCGTACTGTCGAGGAATGTTCCCGTCCTGCCGTTACCGAGGATCACATTGTCAATCACTGTGCTGTGATTCCCGTGACGGAGCGAAAGCGAGCCGAGACATTCAACGAAGGTGTTTCCGAGCACGGTGCAGTCGCTCATTTTAATTGAGATGTATTCGGGATCGCCGTCGCACCGTTCGAAGAGATTGTGTTTGATCTGTGCGTAACCGCGGGACAGGGTGAACTCCGACGAGCCGGCACGGATGGCTTCAAGCACATTCTCCACGCGGGGACCGATATCGCGGAAGTGATTCCATTCGATCACATCGTACTGCGACACCGCGGAAGAGAATTTCTTCGTCCCTTCAACGGTGATGAAATTCCCGAGTTCCTTCTTCTTTTCGAAGAGATTCCGGTCGATGGTATTGTGATGACTCAATGAAAGTGTATCTGCAGAATTCCCCGTGATCAATATCCAGCTGCCGCGCCCTTTCTCTTTCAGACGGAAGATATTCCGGGTGATGTGGATATTATTGCTTCCTTCCAGCCGGATAGCATTGGAATTTTCATTCTCGAAGATGAATCCTTCTACGGTAATGAATGACGAGTTCCGAATGACGAACGATGCGGGACCTGTGATGGTGGCCTTGTTCCGGTTCCGGGCTTTGATCACGACCGGATCAGCTTTTGTTCCCTTCACTTCGATCGCTTCCAACGAAGCGAGCGGATACGTTCCGTCCTCCACGATAATGCTCATTCCCGGAACGGGATTTTTCAACGCCGCAGCTAATTCGTCCGCTGTCCGGCAAACCCGCTGATTCTTACCGAATGAGATCGATAGTGCGATAAAAATTATTATGATGAATGTTTTCACTGAGACTCCTTATTTCAATCAGAATGATACGATGCCATACTGCAGATTGCTTCTGTCAGCGGACTGATCGTTGTCATAGAATTTTTGATAGACCTTGAGATATTTCGGTTCGCGATAGACGACAGCCGCCTGACGGGAAAGCTGTACGAGCATATCGTAGTTGAATTCCTTCAGCTGTACTTCTTTCCATTCCTGCTCCTTATTGGCGAAGGGAATGAGATAGTCCAATCCTTTTCTCATCGAGCGGCCGTCGGAGGTGGAATAGTTGAAGAGGTCAACGCCGGCATTCCGTGCAAGGGTCGACAGTCTGAAGAGCGCGGTAAGATTGAACTGACAGTAGTGCCACGAAAGGGTCCTCGCCAATTCTTCCGCCTGTTTCCCTTCCGGGGAGAATTGATACGCGATCCGTTTTTGTTTCGCCCTTTCGAAGATCTCCTTCGCTTTCTCCTTTTGACCGACGAACAATGCGACCGCTGATGTGTGTGCGTCATACCATGAACCGTGATTGTTCTCGGCGTTCGCCTCACTGAGTCCGTTGGGACTTTCCGTCAGCCATGTGTAATACTCCTTGAACCACAGATCGATCTTTTTATTATCGTCTGCGGACAATGATTTGGAGAGACGAAGCAGTCCGACCGCATCGATCACCAGCGCAAAATCCCGTCCGTCGAGGATGCCGGTGCCGCGTTCAACATCCTTTCCGCGGATCTGCTGCGAGAAGCGCATGTTCGGATTCATTTTCGTAGCAGGATCAATGAGCCAGGTCCTGATCCATTCCGCAGCCCTGTCCGAGTACTGAACATCACCGGAATAGAAATATGCGAGCGCGAGTGTGTTCACGGTCTTGAAGAAGAGCATCAAATTCTCATGATCGGGGATCTTGAGGATCTCAGGATTCACTTCGCCGTCCTTGCGCATATACGGGAGTCCGTCCGGCTTGGAAGGATCGGGCCACCAGTACCGGCTGAGACTCATAAAATCATGCTTGTCTCCGCTCGGCGGCAGGATCTCTTTCTGCATCACGCTGACGATCTCGAGCTTCACTGCTTTGTCCGCTTCTTTTTTCAGTTTCTTCACGGCAGGAACGTACCGTTTATCCCCCTTGAACACTGCGGATTGGATGTTCATGAGCGTGTCCGCATTCATTAAAAACAGGGTCGGCCGCTGTGCAAAGAGCACCGATGCTGTCAGCATGAGTGCGGTACTGATGGTGATGATCCGATTCTTCATTGTTCTCATAATTGTAATAGGTGAAGTGCGTAGCCTGCGATCTCATCCTTAAAATAGATCGCTACCCGTTTGCCGTTCTTTTCCACATTGGTCTCCTGAAGGAATGTGACACCCTTCCGTTCATAGTACGCGATGGCGCGTTCGATGAAGTTTGTGCCGATAGCAAGATGGCCGTGCGTTCCGAGATAGTTCTTCTTCATCACTTCGAACTGCGTGCCGACGAAGTTCGAGGAATTTCCTTCTTTCACCACGAGATTGAAGAGTTTCGCGATCTGTGATGCTGTTCCTATGGATTCTTCCGCCGATGCGGTATTCATCCCGATATGTTTCAGCTCGAATCCGAGCATCATCATCACGGCCCGTTCCGTCATCTTTCGGATCTCGTCGAATTGTTTCGCTGCGATCAGATCCTGCTTCACCATCCAGCTTCCGCCGCAGGCGACGATCTGGGAATATTTCAGGTACGACAAAAGGTTCGTCTCGTCGATTCCGCCGGTGGGAATGAAGCGCATCTGTTTATATGGACCGCCGATCGCTTTCAGATACGGAAGACCGCCGTTCCCTTCCGCCGGGAAGAATTTCACCACATTCAATCCGAGTTCCATCGCCCGTTCCACTTCGGACGGTGTTGCGACACCGGGGAACACGGGAATGTTGTTCGCGACACAATACTCGACCACTTTCGGATTCAATCCGGGTGAAACGATATATTTTGCGCCGCAGCCGACGGCTGTCTTCACCTGCTCTACCGAAAGGACTGTTCCTGCACCCATCAGCATGTCAGGATATTCCTTTGCGATCCTGGTCATTGCATCTTTTGCGGCAGCAGTCCGGAATGTGACCTCTGCGCACGGCAGTCCGCCGTCGATGAGTGCCTTAGCAAGCGGTACTGCATTTTCCGCGTCGTCGATGGCGATCACGGGAACGATACCGGTGAGTTCAATTTCCTGGAGAATGGTCTTCATTGTCATCTTTCTATTTTAAGAGGAGTAGTTTTCGGACCGTCACCGATCCTTGTGTTTGTAATTCTGCGAAATACATTCCGCTCGCGAACTTCGAACCGTCAAAGTTCATCCGATAGATAAAATCCTTTTCAGCATCATAATTGAACAATTCTTCGATCAGTTCACCAGCTCCGTTATACACATTCAGTGAGACATGTCCGGTGACCGGAACGGAGAATTCGACCGTCGTTGAGGGATTGAACGGATTGGGATAATTATTCAGTACGGCGAATGACGATGGAGCTGTTGATATTGTTCTGTTCTGAACTGAGGTCACGACTGCCAAGGGACCGATCTCACTCTTTCGTAT
>CALROS020000087.1:0-6732 GCA_943369855.1 Chitinophaga pinensis
CCAATCCCGATCCGAATACGGGTGAATGCAAGGAGCAGACCGATCTGGAGAATGTGGTCGTGTCGCTGGAGATCACGGGTAACCGTATGAAACCGAATCTGAAGATCGGTCTCGCGACCGTGGACAGGTCCGGCAGAGAGATACCGAGAAAAGGCGATGTTGAGAATGATGCCATTGCATTTCTGCTGACATCGTCCGCATCCAAGTCCGGACAATTCCGTGAGGAACTGTCGATGGTGGACCGGAATAAGATCGGCAATCAGCTGACCGAAGCGATCGGCGGAACGTTCATCAACAATCTGCTCTCGGGCGTGGTGATGGACTTCATCAAAGAGAATAACATCCCGTTCGTAAAGCGTGTGGAGGTCCGCGATGTCACATCTCAGACGAACATCAATATCACCGGCGAGTTCATGAGTGCGGTCGTGAATGTCGGCGGCAAGGTCTTTTCCGATATCAACAATACCAATCTGAGCGTCCAGCTGCCGGTGCTCGGTCCGCAGAACAGGAACTTCATGTTCGAGGTGGAACGCAGAACAGAGAACTACGATTACTCAGTCCAAGCACGTGCCATTTACGGTGCGCGCCTTTTCTATCGCTTTTCCTTTTGACCAATACCATGAAAACCCAACAGCTTCGCGAAGAGATCCTCGCCTACCTTTCGAAACGGAACAAAGAAGGATTCAAATCCCGACAGCTCCGCCGGATCTTCCGGATGGAGGGGGACCGTGAATTCCAGGAACTGCGCGCCGTGCTGCATTCCATGGTGGAGAAAGGAGTGCTGCGGTGGACGAAGAACAGGGGATATCACGTTGCAGCATCCTCCAACCGTCTTCAGGGAACGCTGAAGGTGGATAAGCGGGGCAACGGTGTTGTCACGACGGACCGGGGCGAGATCCTCATCAATAAACAGTCCCTGTTCACGGCGTTCAACGGCGATATCGTTGAGGTTTCCGCGTTCATCTCCACAAAGACGAAGAAGAACGAACCGGCCGTCAGTACCGGCGAAGTGCTGAGCATCATCACACGCAAACACACCGAATTCGGCGGCACGCTGCAGAAGAGCAAAAGTTTCTATTTCGTCCTTCCCGATGATCCGACTGTGCAGCGCGATTTCTATATCGCACCGGAGCATCTGAACGGCGCCGAATCCGGCGACAAAGTGCTGGTGGAATTGATGGAGTGGGACGATCCGTTCAAGAATCCTGAAGGGAAGATCATCTCCACGCTCGGCGCAGCCGGTGATCCGTTCGTGGAGCTCCGTTCCGTCATTCAGGCGCATCATCTTCCCACATCCTTCCCGAAAGAAGTGGAAGCTGCTGCGGCCGCCATCCCCGCAGAGATCCCGAAAGCGGAGCTCGACAAACGGCTGGACCTTCGCAATGTAGCTGTGCTCACCATCGATCCGCATGACGCGAAAGATTTTGACGATGCGCTGTCCATCGAACGTCTCGAGGGAGGCTCGTACCGTATCGGCGTGCATATCGCGGATGTGAGCGCGTATGTGACCGAAGGAAGCGTGCTCGATCAGGAAGCATTCATCCGCGGGACCAGCGTCTATCTTGCGAACCAGGTGATCCCGATGCTCCCGGAAAAATTATCGAACAACATCTGCAGTCTTGTTCCGAACAAGGACCGGCTGACCTATTCCGTCTTCATGCATGTGACGGACAAAGGACGCGTTCGGAAATATGAATTCGCACGGAGCGTTATCAATTCCAAACGACGCTTCACGTATGAAGAGGTGGAGACGATCCTCGATACGAAGAAAGGCGAATATACCGAAGAACTGAACGACCTCTGGTCCGCCGCCAAGATATTACGGAAAGCCAGGATGAAGAACGGCAGCATCGATTTCGATTCACCGGAAGCGAAGTTCAAATATGATGAAAAAGGAAAACCGGTCGACATCTTCATTAAGAAACGGCTGAAGAGCAATCAGCTTGTGGAAGAGTGCATGCTGCTTGCGAATCAGACGGTGGCGAAGCATATCGAGACGCTGCAGAAGGACGGTGAGATCCTGCCGTTCGTCTACCGCATCCACGATCTGCCGGATAAAGAGAAACTGAAAACACTGGAAGAGTTCGTCCGCAAATTCGGTTATAAACTGAATGTATCGCAGTCCTCATCCGCGAAGGACCTGCAGCAGCTGTTGCTGGATATTCAGGGAACGAAAGAAGAGAATCTCATCAATGAAGTAGCGCTGCGGAGCATGGCGAAAGCAGTCTATTCCACGGATAATATCGGTCACTTCGGCCTCGCGTTCGATCATTATTCCCATTTCACATCGCCGATCCGCCGCTATCCCGATCTTCTTGTTCACCGTCTGCTGTGGGATTATACCAACGGCATGAACGAAAAGCGGAAAGCATCCATGCGCAAAGAGCTTCCTGCAATGTGCAAACATTGCTCGGACCGCGAGAAGGTCGCCGCAGAGGCCGAACGCGATTCAGTGAAAGTGATGCAGGTGGAATATATGCGCCAGCATATCGGGGCGGAATTCCCTGGAATCATTTCCGGTGTGATCCAATACGGCGTGTTCGTGGAACTGAACAATATGCTGGTGGAAGGGATGCTGCACGTGCGTGACCTGAACGATGATTATTACGTGTTCGATGAGAAGCAATATTCGCTCGTCGGGGAACGAAAAGGGAAGCGGCTACGTCTAGGAGATGCTATCACCGTGAAGGTCGCCAAGGTGACCCCCGAGCGCCGGCAGATCGACTTCGTTCTTGCCGCGGACGAGGATGCAAAAGAACCCTCCTCCAAAAAGAAAAAAGGGAAACGGCCGAGGAATTAACCCGTTCCGGTCACTGTTCCATAGAGAGAAGAACCAATGAGGTGGATATGAAAAAAATGATCGCTCTTGTGCTGCTTGCTGCTTCCATGCTGATATCGCAGGACGGAAATTTCGGTAAGAATAAGGTGCAGTATAAACCGTTCAACTGGTCGTTCATCCAGACGAGCCACTTCGACATCTATTTCTATGACGGCGGAGCGTCCATCGCCAACTTTGCCGCCGTTGCGGCCGAATCTGCATACAGTTCCATCAGCAACACCATGCGGTATCAGCTGAACAACCGCATCTCCATCATGATCTACAACTCCCACAACGATTTTCAGCAGACGAACGTTGTCGGAGAATATATGGAAGAGGGGATCGGCGGCGTGACGGAACTGTTCAAGAACCGTGTGGTGCTGCCGTTCGAAGGAAGTTACCGTCAGTTCCGTCATGTGATCCATCACGAACTGGTGCATGCGGTGATGAACGATATGTTCTATGGCGGTTCCATCCAGTCCATCATCTCGAATAACATCCGCATCCAGCTGCCGATGTGGATCAATGAAGGCTTCGCGGAATATGAAGCGCTCAAGTGGGATACCAATTCCGACATGTTCATGCGCGATGCCACCATCAACACTTATCTTCCTCCCATTGAATATCTCGGCGGTTACTTCGCCTACCGCGGGGGACAGTCGGTGTTCCATTACATCGCCAACAAATACGGTGAACAGAAGATCTCCGAGATCCTGCACAGGATGAAGAGTCTCCGGAATGTCGATGCCGGATTCAAAAGCGCCATCGGACTGACGGTGGAGGAATTGTCGGACCGTTGGCAGAAGGAACAGAAAGTACTCTACTGGCCCGATGTTGCGAAACGGGAGGACCCGGAGGATTTTGCAGCGCGGATGACGAACCATGTGAAGGAGAATAATTTCTATAACACGAGTCCGGCGCTCTCGCCGCAGGGGGATAAGATCGCATTCATCTCGGACCGCGATGATTATTTCGATGTGTTTGTCATGTCCACCATCGACAACAAGATCACGAAAGTGGTCGACGGACAGCGGACCAAGAATTTTGAGGAACTGCATCTTCTCACTCCCGGAATCGCCTGGTCACCGGACGGGAAGAGGATCGCATTGTCGGCGAAGAGCGGCGACCGCGACGCGATCTATCTGATCGATGTGAAGAGCGGCGATGAAGAGAAGATCGAATTACAGATGGAGGGGATCTTCACTGTGGACTGGTCCCCCAAAGGGGATAAACTCGCCTTTACCGGTAATACGTCAAGCAGGTCGGACATCTACATCTATGACCTTGGGACAAAACAGCTGAAGAATATCACGGATGATCTCTTCTCGGACTCCGATCCGGTCTGGTCTCCCGATGCGAAAAAGATCTATTTTGTTTCGGACCGCAGGGACAATCTTTCCGCCAATATGCTGCCGGCGAATTTCAAGATGGTCCGCTTCAACTTCCGCCAGTTGGATATCTACGGGGTCGATGTGGAAAGCGGCGCGATCACACGCATCACGAATGATGAAGAGAGCGACGAGACATCGCCGGTCGTTTCGCCGGACGGAAAGAAGCTGCTCTACGTTTCCGACAGGAACGGGAACGGGAATGTCTATGAACGCGATCTTGTCACGAATCAGGACCGGCCGATCACCAATTCCATCACCGGAGTGTATCAGCTCTCCCTTTCGGCGGACGGGAATAAACTCGCATTCTCCGCGTTGGACAAGGCCGGATTCGATATCTTCCTGCTGAAGACACCATTCGAGCGGAAACTTGCCGCTTCGTCACTGGAGCCGACCGAATACATCAAAAGGAAAAAGGGACTCATCCCGAAGAATGCCGATTCACTCACCGCGACGGCTGTTCCCGCCGAAAAGAAGCAGGATACTACGAGCGTATACGGCGACAATGTGAAGATCGATTTCAACAATTATGTCTTTACAGATGAAGGGGCGAAGGAGAAAGAGACCGATATCGTACCGACACTGAATACGAAATCGCTCTCCATCACCGGGAATATGGATGAGGACAGCAACTTCATCGTGAACAAATACAAACTGAATTTCTCACCCGATATCGTCTATGGAAATGCGGCATTCAGCACGTTCTACGGCGTGCAGGGGACGACGATGATGTCTTTCAGTGATATGCTCGGCGACCACCAGATCTATTTCCTGACGAATCTGCTGCTCGATCTGAAGAACAGCGACTACGTGCTCGCCTACTATTATCTGCCTACGTATATCGATTACGGGATACAGGGATATCACAGTGCGCGGTTCCTCTATCTGGAGGATCAACTCGGCGTATCGCTCTACAGGTTTCGCACGTACGGTATTTCCGCGTCGGCTTCACTGCCGCTGGACAGATTCTATCGTTTTGATTTCGGACTTTCGTGGATGAACCTTCTTCGTGAAAATCTTGAGTATTCATCCATCGGGAATCAGAAACGGGAACTCATTACGCCGACGGTTAGTTTCGTCCACGACAATACGCTGTGGGGTTATACTTCGCCGAACAACGGTACTCGATATAATCTTAACGCTATGTTCAGTCCGAAACTCGGGAAGAACTCACTCGATTTCCAGACATACACGGCCGATTACCGGACCTACTTCAAATTCTGGCGGACATATTCCTTTGTGATGCGGTACTCCGGCGGACTGAGTCTCGGCAAGAACGCGCAGCAGTTCTTCATCGGCGGCACGGACGGATGGATTAACCGTCAGTTCGAGAACGGCGGCATTCCAATTGTCAATATCGAAGATTTTGCATTCCTTACACCCGCACTGCCGATGCGCGGATTCAATTACAACGTGCGGAACGGGACAAAATTCGCGCTGGCGAATTTCGAATTGCGGTATCCGTTCATTCAGTACCTCGTCACCGGTGGACTCCCCATTGCGCTTGGCAATATCACCGGCGCAACGTTCATGGATGTCGGTTCATCGTGGACAAGGGAATCCGCATACAAAGGGATCGTGAAAGATGCTAATGGAAAATATGTCACCGGCGATCTGTTGATCGGAACAGGTATGGGCATCCGTATGTTCGTCTTCGGACTGCCGCTGAAGATCGACGTGGCATGGTCCTACAACGGCGATACCTTCTCCGTTCCGAAATACTACTTCTCGCTCGGCGGTGATTTTTAGTTCAGCCTTACCTCATGCCATGACTCACAGTCATGGCATGAGTAACACAAATAAGCAATAAACCTCAAGAAACCCTTCCTAAAATTCTGTTTACATCCCAACATCGTAAAATACACGCGATTACGTTATTGAATATAATTCGGCACAAACATATTTTCTATGTGTGGTTATTGTTTATCCAATGACGTTTGAACCCCTGCATATTCTATGATCTTTGAACAAGGGAAATATTATCACCTTTACAATCGAACGAATAATCAGGAAATACTTTTCAGGGAACCCGAAAATTATCCATTCTTTCTTTCAAAATTTCAAACCCATCTTTCTCCTTATTGCTCGGCAATAGCATATTGTTTGATGCCGACACATTTTCATTTTCTCATAAGAATAGATTCAGAAGATACGTCGCAGATATCAAATTCTACTGCCGTAATGCTTAGATCATATACCCGAGCGATCAATAAACGTTTTCAACGGACCGGTAATCTTTTTCAACAGAACACAAAAAGCAAAGAGATAGCTGATGAAAAGTATCTTTTAACTCTGGTGAATTATATTCATCAAAATCCTGTAAGAGCGGGGATCGTTGGTCAATTGAGAGAATGGAAGTTTTCAAGTTATTGTCAGATCGCAGAATCATTCTCTGAGAATATTGACCGTATTATTAGGATTGAAAAAGAATTTTATAATCAGTATTTCAGTGCCGGGAGTGAGTTTGAGAGATATTCGGAAGCTATTGTCGATAATGTGAGGAAGGAATATTGGGTATAAATCTTA
>CALROS020000088.1:0-6725 GCA_943369855.1 Chitinophaga pinensis
CTCAATACAGCCTCTTTTGATACGTCCTTTTGCGTATTGGAAATATTGATCCAATTTCCGATTTTATGACTCTTTCTCATTCTAGTATCGGACCTCGATCATGATCGACCGAATCATCAACTCATTCAGATCCGTTTTTGTTCCTCCCGACTTCTCGACGGAGAATTTTCCCGGACTGGGAAAGACCCTTCATTATATCACGATCATCATCATCGTCGGACTGATCTATCCCGCATTTGCACAGATCTATTTCATCTTCACCGAAACGGATCACCGGATGACCGTATCCGTCATCCTCTGGATCCAGATCGTCACTGCGATCATCTGTTTCGTGCTGAACAAAAAGGGATATTCCATCGCGATATCCAGGATTCTTCCATTCAGCTTCATTCCGTTCCAGCTGGCATTGATCAATTCATCGCAGTTCAATGTGTACGATGTGGCGATGTGGACGTACGGACCGATCTTCATCCTGGCGAGTTCGCTGCTCGAAAAACGATGGTATATCGTCTTCAGTCTGCTGCAGCTTCTTTCGATCGCGTTCCATTATAACAACGAACTGACCCGGTTGACCATCCCCGGATATTCGACCGCGGATATCTGGAATGACTATTTTGATTCCATCTCGATCAATTTTGTGACCGCTATCGGCGCCTATGTTCTTTCCGCCAATGTGCTTCGGAGTTACCGTCAAGCGAATGAGAATGCACGCGAAGCAAAAATGGCGAAGAAGCGTCTTGACCTGATCATGGAAACTTCACCCGGAGGGATCGCCATCTTCAACAGCGACGGAGAACTGACGTTCGCCAACCGTGTCGCAAAGGAGATCTTTGAACTTTCCGATGAACGTCCGGACGGTTCCATCCCAGCCTCACTCTCATGGACACTGAAGACCTTGTCGGGAAAAGAGATCCCGTTCCATGACTACCCACATATGGCGGTGCAGCGGACGGGTATCCAGTCCTACGGCCACCGGCTGCAGCTTGTCTTCGCAGACGGAAGGAAAAAGATCCTCGGCATCAGCACCGCTCCATGGTACAATGAGAAGAATGAGATCGTCGGCTCCGTTTCAACATTCCGGAACATCACCGATCAGATGCGCACGGAAGAGGAACTGACCATGCGGAGGGAACAGATCTCGAGCATCACCGAGAATCTTCATTCGGTGATCTACCGCGTGAAACTGGAACGGGGAAAGATGATCAAACCGGTCTTCATCAGCGACGGTGCGAAGGAACTCTTCGGGTATACCGCCGATGAACTCATGACGGATATCAGAAAATTCATGGGTTCGATCTACCGGACCGATGCCGAGAATGATATCAAACGCCTTCGCGAATTGATCGAGGATCCCAGGCCGTTCGAATACGAATACCGGGTGGTGAACAAGAACGGTGAAGTGCGGTGGCAGCGGAATTCCGGTTCACCGTTCGTGATGCCCGACGGTACGGTGATGGTGGACGGATTCGTCCTGGATATCACCGCTCAGAAGGAAGTGGAACAGCAGCTGCAGATGCTCGGGCAGGCGGTGAATAATTCCAGCGAAGTGATCTTCATGACCGATGTCAACGAAATATTCATCTTTGTCAACCCGCGGTTCACGGAATTATACGGGTACTCTGCGGATGAAATTGTCGGACTTCGAACTCCCAACATCCTCGAGAATATCCCGAATGAGATCGTCACCAACAAATCTCTCTGGGAACAGCTCGATCAGATGAAAGTGGTCACAACGGTGTTCAATAATAAATCGAAATCCGGCAATGAGATCGAGGTCGAGAGTTCGATCACTCCGATCGTTGACCGGCACGGAAAACTTCAGGGATATCTCTCCATCCAACGTGATATCACCGAACGGCGAAAGATCGAAGATGCGATCCAACAATCCAAAAAAATGGAAAGCTTGTCGATCCTTGCCGGAGGAGTGGCCCATGAATTCAACAATCTTCTGACAACGATCCTCGGCAGAGCGACAATGAATCAGCACAAGACCGAGAAGGGGACGCCCGTCCACACTGCGTTCGTGAAGATAGAACAGGCTGCCCTCCGGGCATCGGAACTGACGAAACAATTACTCGCATATTCAGGACGGTCGAAGTTCGAGATCCGTTCGATCATCATGAATGATATCATCCGCGAGAATCTTCCGTTCATCACTCAAACGACCGTGCGGCCGGTGCAGATCAGGACGGAACTGGCGGAGGGATTGCTGCCGATCCGCGCCGATATCCGCCAAATGAAACAGTTGATCGTGAATCTCGCCGCCAATGCGATCGAATCCGGAACCGACGCTCCATCCGAGATCATCATCCGCACCTCGATGATGACACCCGATCCGTCGATGCTGCAGCGGCTGTCGGTGATCCCGAAGACGGTCCTTCTTCCCGGCGAGTATGTCGTGGCCGAGATGGAGGATCAGGGGACCGGGATGGGAGCCGAGGTAATGGAAAAAATGTTCGATCCATTCTTTACCACAAAATTCACCGGGCGCGGCCTCGGACTTTCTGCGGTGCTCGGCATCGTTCAGGGACACCGCGGAGGGATCGTTGTTGACAGCACGGTCGGGAAAGGAACGACCATTACGATCGCACTCCCCGCGTTTTATCCGGCACAGGACGTTCCGACGAAGTCCGAACCGGTCCGCCACAAGAAGTGCATCATAGCCGTGGATGATGAAGAATTGAATTTGGATCTGATCAAGGATATCTTTGAATCGGAGGGGATCACCGTCCATACGGCGACCAATGCAGCGGACGGTATCGCACTCATTAAAGAGCATATCAGCAACATAGCCATGATCGTTCTGGATGTTCACATCCCGGGATCGTCCTGCAAGGAGACCGTTTATCACATCCGTGAGATCGACCAGCGGTCAGCGATCCTTCTCACGTCCGGACTGCCGGCGGATTCCATCGAGGAATATTCCGAAATGATCATCGACGGCTTCCTGCAAAAGCCGTTCACGTCGGATTCGCTGATGAAGCACTACGAACAGTACAACCGCCGCTGAGCAGCGCTATGATTCGTCCAGCTGACGCACGGTATCGAGGAACACCGTGAGTTCGAACGGTTTGGGAATGAACAATGCATCTCCGGGGAGGAAGTCCTGACTGGACAGCGTATCCTCGGTATAGCTGGACATGAACAGCACTTTGATGCCCGGTTTTTTCTTCTGCAGGATCTCGAATAACTGACGGCCGTTTCCGTCCGGCAGAATGATGTCGGTGATGAGCGCATCGATGCTGCCGATATTGGAGTCGAACTTCGTTCTCGCTTCGGAGACCGATGCAGCCGTATGGACGGTATAACCTTCTTCCGTCAACACCTCCTGGATCAGCTCAAGGATCTGTTCCTGGTCTTCCACCACCAGATATGTCCTCTTCGAACGGCGCGACGGTTCATTCGGCCGCTGTACGGTCTTTTGCGGAACGATCTCACCCGAAAAATGCGGGAAATAGATCCTGAATGTCGTTCCTCTTCCCTGTTGACTGTCCACCAGAATATATCCTCGGTGCTGTTTAACGATACCGTAGACCGTCGACAGCCCAAGTCCGGTCCCCTTCCCTTTTTCCTTCGTTGTGAAGAACGGATCATAGATCTTTTTGAGGACCTCGAGCGGGATCCCTGAGCCGGTATCGGTGACCGATAAGGAAATGTATTCTCCCGGAACGAGTGTCTCATCATTGTCATTCAGCACCATCGTATCGGTGATGACGATCCTGTCGGTCTCAATCTTCAGTGCACCTCCCTGCGGCATTGCGTCCATCGCATTCACAGCAAGATTCAGTACGATCTGTTCGATCTGTCCCGCATCCCCCTGGATCACCATCGGATCAGCATGCAGCTGTGTCGTGACGATGATATCCTCGCGCAGGGTCCTGCTGAGGATCTTCTGGAATTCAGCGATGATGGTATTGATCTCGATCCGTTTCATCTCCAGATTCTGTTTCCGGGCGAACGCAAGGAGTTTCGAGACAAGATTCTTGGAACTTTCTGCAGCGTGGATGATCTGCTGGAGCTTGTTCGCCCGCTGATCCGATTCCGGGAATGATTTCTTCAGCAGCTCGCCGAAGCCGAGGATCGGCGTAAGCATGTTGTTGAAATCGTGCGCGATGCCGCCTGCGAGTCTGCCGAACGACTCCATCTTCTGTGCATGCATCAGCTGGTCTTCGAGCTTCCGTTTCTGTTCCTCGTTCCTCTTGTGTTCCGTCAGATCGGTGATGACGCCGATCAGCGCCTCCGGCTTCCCGTCCGGTCCCCGCACGGCGGAGATGGAGACATGAACGGGAAAATCAGTGCCGTCCTTCTTCCGGTGCATCACTTCGCCGTGCCACGCTTCGGTATAATTGTTCTTCCGGATCATTTCGGATCCCCGAACGGTATTGAACGGGGAACGGATACGCGAGACCTCGCCGCCGATCAATTCCTGTTCCGTATATCCGTAGGTCCGTGTGAATTCCTGATTCACATACAGCACCGTATCATCCAGATCGATGATGCAGATGCTCTCCCGTGCGCTCATCATGGCGTGCGCGAGCAGACGGATCTGCTCTTCCGATTTTTTCCGGACCGACACATCCCGGACGATCGCCTGGATCTGCATCCCGGGAGAAAGGTAGATCTTGTTCAGTGTTACTTCGGCGAAGAATGTGGTTCCGTCCGCCCGCAAGTGGACCCATTCAAAATTCTGCGGGTTCCCGTTCAATGCGGCCCGGATCCGTTCGACGGCCATCAATTTGGACGATTCACCGCCGGGCTGAACGATGGGTGAAAAATCGTACGGACGCCGGCCGATCAGCTGGTCACGCCGGCATCGGAACAGTTCGAGCGACCGCACGTTGCAGTCGACAAATTCCTCTTCGTTCATGATCAGGATCGCGTCACCGGCGGTCTCGAACAACCGTTTATATTTCTCCTCGTTCTCGATGAGCATCCGTTCAGCAACCTTCCGGTCCGTAATGTTGAGCGAGATGGACAACAGACATTTGTTTCCGTTGATGGTGATGATCTCGCAATTATACAGCCGGTGGGTCCTGCGGCCGTCCTTCCGGCGGAGATCGAGCTCCATATCAACGATGTGACCATCGGTACTGAGCAGCGCCATGATCCGTTCACGCTCTTCCGCCGTGATCCATCCGACATCGATGGCGGTCTTTCCGATGACCTCCTGAGGATGATAACCGGAATACTCGAAACAGCGGTTATTCACTTCGATGAACCGTCCTTCATCATACGAACTGATGGTCATCAGCAGCGGTGCATTATTGAAGGCAGTGGAGAATCGTTCTTCGCTGATCTTCAGGGCAGCCTCGACGGACTTATAATCGGAGATATCCCGCGCGACACCGAGGAATCCCTGAAGTATTCCTGCATCATCATAGATCGGTGTCACGACGAGCGAAACTGTAAGATGTGAACCGTCCTTCCGGACATATGTCCATTCACGTTCCTCATGGCGTCCATTGCGAGCATTGTGCACGAACACTTCGAATCCCTGCACGGGATATCCGTAACGTTGACTCAGTTCCCGGCCCCTTATATTCACTTCAGACTCAAGATGGAACAGCATCGGGGACTGAACGGCAACAACATCATCAACGGAATATCCCAGCATCAGTTCTGCGCCGGGATTGAATGCGGTGATGATACCGTCCAGATTGGTGGTGATGAATGCGGAGCGGGATGCGGAACGGATGATGTTCCTCAACTGACGGCTGGCATGCTCGATCTTGAACGATTGCTTCTTCTGGAGATCGATATTCCGTATGACGGTGATACGGACACTCCGTCCTTCGAGCATGGAACTTCTGCCTCGGACCTCCACCCAGAATTCCGTACCGTCCTTCTTCAAAGCAATATGTTCGTACGGTTCTTCGCTTCCCGAACGGATCTTGGCAGTGACGAATTCTTTTGCCTGCGGAGCAACGAATGAATCGACCCTGGTCCCGATAAGGTCCTCCCGTGAACACTCCAGCATCGTCAGCACCTGATCGTTCGCTTCGACCACAACGCCAGCCGACGTTATGACGATCCCTTCGAATGCAGATTCAGAGAGGATCTTCAATCGGTGTTCGTTCTCGCGCAGCGATGTCTCCACATTCCGTTTTTCAGTATTATCGCGGACCACCGCCAGGATCTTTGTCGCGCCTCCGATCTGCGAGCTTCGAAGGGAGATCTCCGTCCAGAAAAGTTCGCCGTTCTTCTTCCGGGAATTCCATTCGAATACCTGCGGTGTTCCTGAGATACTCCTTGTCACCAATTCTCCCGCACGTTCCGCCGTGAATTCTCCGCCGTTCTCACTCAGATCGGCCATGGTCCGCTGCAGGAGCTCCGCCTTTGACGAATAGCCGTACATCCTCACCGCCGATTCATTCGCATCAACGAAACGGTTCTGCACAGGATCGATGATAAAGATCGCTTCATTCGTTGCATTGAACACTTCACGGTAGCTCTGTTCGCTCTCAAGGAAGGATTTCTCGGTCTTGACCCGTTCCTTCCATTCGCTGCGTGCTCTCTGAAGGGATTCGCGGATGGTGAACATCGAATATCGGATAAAGACGATGGTGATGACGAACAACGAAGAGTTGATCATCCACGCACGGATCGGATGGCGGTAAAATTCGACCTTCAGAAATTCTGTGGAGGGGAAATAAAAAGCGAGAACTAGACCGTAGAGGATGGAAAGTACTGTGATAATCGTGGCCGCTCTGAACCCGATCAACAGC
>CALROS020000089.1:0-6700 GCA_943369855.1 Chitinophaga pinensis
CTCATTGAAGAAAATGTCGACATCGTGTTCGGTTATCCCGGAGGCGCCGTCATCGGCATCTATGATGCGCTCCACGATATCTCCGACATCAAACATATCCTCACCCGTCACGAACAAGGAGCGGTCCACGCCGCCGAAGGTTATGCCAAAGCAAGCGGCAAACCAGGCGTAGCGCTCGTTACTTCCGGTCCCGGCGCGACGAACACCGTTACAGGTATCGCTGATGCGTATATGGATTCGATTCCGATCGTCGTCTTCACGGGACAAGTCGCACTGAAGCTGATCGGCAACGACGCATTCCAGGAAGCCGACATCGTCGGTATCACCCGCCCTATCACCAAACACAATTATCTTGTCCGCGATGTGAACGAACTTGCCGCGACGATCAAAGAAGCATTCTACGTTGCGACCACAGGACGTCCCGGACCCGTGCTCGTCGACCTTCCCAAAGACATTATGGCGATGAAGACGACCTTCAATTATCCGAAGTCGGTGAAGATGCGTTCCTATGTTCCCCATGTTGAAGGACATCAGAAACAATTGGACAAAGCGATCGCGCTGATCGCAAAAGCAAAACGTCCGGTGCTGTATGTCGGCGGCGGAACTATTTTATCGAACGCAGCGGAAGAGCTTACGAAGTTCGCTCACAAAACAAAAATTCCCGTCACAACAACATTGCATGGACTTGGTGCATTTCCTGAGAATGATGAACTCTCTCTCGGCATGCTCGGCATGCACGGCACATGGTATTCCAACTCCGCGGTGAACTACTGCGATCTGCTGATCGCTGTCGGTGCGCGATTTGATGACCGCGTGACCGGCAAAACCGATGCGTTCGCACCGGAAGCAAAAAAGATCCACATTGATATTGATCCGTCGAATATCAGCAAGAATGTGAAGGTCGATGTTCCGATCGTCGGCGATGTGAAGAAAATATTGCAGCAGCTGCTGCCGTCTGTTACCGCGCTCGATACGAAGGACTGGATCCAGACGATCAAGAATTGGAAAGAGGAACATCCGCTCCGCTACCGAAAAGGAAAATACATCCGCATGCAGCATGTGATCCAGGAGATCTCTGAGCAGACAAAAGGAAAAGCGGTGATGGTGAGCGACGTTGGTCAGCATCAGATGTGGATGGCGCAGTTCTACCAGTATGTGTATCCTCGTACACATCTCACATCCGGCGGACTCGGCACGATGGGATTCTCGCTGCCGGCATCGATGGGTGCGGCATTTGCGCGGAAAGATTTCCCGATCATCAGCATGAGCGGCGACGGAGGGATCCAGATGAACGTGCAGGAGCTCGCAACGATCCGCGAACATAATGTGCCGGTGAAGATCCTGATCATGAACAACGGATATCTCGGCATGGTGCGTCAGTGGCAGGAATTATTCTGGAGAAAACGGTACTCGCACGTGGAGATGTTCGGTCCGGACTTCGTGAAACTTGCGGAAGCGTACGGCATTCCGGGATTCCGTGCCACACTTGCCGATGATGTTGAGAGCGTTGTGAAGAAGATGCTGGCGATCGACGGACCGGTGCTGGTGGAATTCAAAGTGGTGAAAGAGGACAATGTCTATCCGATGATCCCGGCGGGACAGACGTATCACGAGATCATCGATATGCCGGACGAGATCACCGCAACGATCGAAGGCGAGACCAAAGACGAACTCGAACAGATCACCGTTTCGAAAGGATGACAACAATGAGCACGACAACTGAACTTCCGGTCGATCCGGCCGCACACAAACATACGATCTCCGTTCTGTTGGAGAATAAATTCGGCGCACTCAACCGCGTTGCGGGAATGTTCTCCGCCAAGGGATATAATCTTGAGAGTATCACCGTCGGTCCGACGGAAGATGCGACCGTTTCACGCATGACGCTGGTGACAAAAGGGGATGACGCGATCATCGAGCAGATCATCAAACAGCTGAATAAGCTCATTGATACGCTGAAAGTGGTCGATCTGACCTATGACAGCTTCATGGAACGCGAACTGGCGCTGATCAAGATCGCTACGACCGCCGATAACCGTCCGGAGATCATGCAGATCGTCGAGATCTTTCAAGGCAAGATCATCGACATCAGCCACAAAACGCTGACGGTTGAAGCGACCGGAAGCGGGCAGAAGGTCGATGCGATCATCAAGATGCTGAAACCGTTCCACATTAAAGAGATCGCCCGCACCGGGCGCGTTGCATTAAAAAGAGAATTCGTGGGAGAAGTCTAATCATGAAAGAACCTTTTCAGAGTCAGGAAAATTTTCCGCTCTACGATCCGCGCAACGAACATGATGCGTGCGGAATCGGTTTCATCGTCAATATCAAAGGGGAGCGTTCCCACGACGTGATCAGCAAGGGGATCGAGATCCTCATCAATCTGACACACCGCGGAGCCTGCGGCTGCGATCCGGAAACAGGGGACGGAGCAGGGATCACGATCCAGATTCCGCACAAATTCTTTGTGAAGGAATGCAAGAGTATCGGCATCACGCTTCCCGAAGAGGGGGACTACGGAGTCGGAATGGTATTCCTGCCCGTGAATCAATCCTCGCGTCTTGTCTGCGAAGGGATCCTTGAACGGATCGTCCGCGAAGAAGGATTGAGCATGCTGGGGTGGAGGGACACTCCTGTCGGTGCTGACGCGATCGGACGTATCGCACGCGCTTCGCAGCCGTATATAGAGCAGATCTTTGTCCGCCGCGCTGAAGGGATGACAAGGGAAGAGTTCGACCGGAAACTGTACATCGTGCGCAAGCGTGCCGAAGCGGAATTATATTCCTCCGACATCAAAGAAAAAGATTTCTTCTACATCCCGTCATTATCCTCCCGCGTGATCATCTATAAAGGACTGCTTCTCGCGCCGCAGATCGAACAATTCTACAGCGAACTGCTGGATGCTGATACCGAAAGCGCGCTTTGCCTGGTCCATCAGCGATTCTCCACGAACACGATGCCGAACTGGCAGTTGGCGCATCCGTTCCGTTTTGTGAGCCACAACGGCGAGATCAACACGATGCGCGGCAACGTCATTTGGATGCACGCACGTCAATCTGTTTTAAAGAGCGATCTGTTCGGCGAGGACCTGAAAAAATTGTTCCCGATCATCCAGCCGGAGGGAAGTGATTCCGCCGCGCTTGATAACGCGGTGGAATTATTGTATCACACCGGCAGGAGTCTGCCGCACGTGATGGCGATGCTCATCCCCGAAGCGTGGAGCATGGACGCGACAATGTCCGCGGAGAAGAAAGCTTTCTACGAATATCACGCATCATTGATGGAACCGTGGGACGGTCCCGCAGCCGTTGCGTTCACGGACGGCAAAGTGATCGGTGCAACACTCGACCGCAACGGACTTCGTCCCGCGCGCTATGTTGAGACGCATGACGGTCTTTTGATCATGGCATCCGAAGTCGGCGTGCTGCAGATCGCACCGGAGCGGGTGAAGATGAAGGGAAGACTTGAACCGGGAAAGATGCTGATCGTCGACCTGGAACAAAAGCGTGTACTGCTTGATGAAGAAATAAAATCGCAGCTGAGTTCGCGGAAACCGTACGGAAGCTGGATCAAAGAGAATCAGATCACACTCGACATGCTGGCAGAACCGCCGCGCGCGCACATGCTGAGTGAGAAGGATATCGTGCAGCGTCAGCGCATGTTCGGCTACAGCGATGAAGATGTGCGGATGATCGTCACACCGATGGCGGTGAACGGCGAAGAGCCGATCGGTTCCATGGGGACCGATACACCGCTCGCATGTCTGTCCGACAAGCCGCAATCGCTCTTCAATTATTTCAAACAGCTGTTCGCGCAGGTGACGAATCCGCCGATCGATCCGATCCGCGAAGAGTTCGTGATGAGTCTGACGAGCTACATTGGTACGGAGAGGAATATCCTCGACGAAACACCGATGCATTGTCATACGCTGAAACTTCAGCATCCGATCCTGACGAATGTGGAACTGGAGAAACTGCGCAGAGTATCGCAGGGGGATTTCCTGACGACAACGCTGCCGATGTTGTTCCGCGTGAACGGGGGAGAGCAGGAATTGGAACGTGCACTTGAAGGATTGTGCCGGCGTGCTTCACTGGCGATCGAGTCCGGCTACTCTATTATAATCCTTTCGGACCGCGGTTCGGATGATGAATATGCACCGATCCCGAGCTTGTTGGCGCTGACTGCAGTCCACAATCATTTGGTGCGTGAAAAGACCCGTACGCAGGTTGCTCTTGTTGTGGAATCCGGCGAACCGCGCGAGATCATGCACTACTGTCTGCTGATCGGTTATGGCGCATCCGCTGTAAATCCATATCTCGCTATCGAGACAATTGAAGATCTGGCGAATAAAGGACGGCTTTCAAAAGACATCACCGCCGAATACGCGGTAAAAAACTACAAAAAAGCGGTCGGAAAAGGTCTGTTGAAGGTCTTTTCGAAGATGGGAATTTCCACACTGCAGAGCTACCGCGGTGCGCAGATCTTCGAAGTGATCGGACTGAACAAGAGTCTGGTGGAAAAATATTTCAACGGAACATCGTCCAGAATCGAAGGGATCGGACTCGATGTGATCGTAGAAGAAGCGCGCCGCAAACATGAATTTGCGGTCCAGTCCGTGACGAATTCGAGTACCGAGCTCGACCTCGGCGGGAATTATCATTTCCGCATCAACGGTGAACGTCATTTGATCAATCCAACAACGATCACCAAACTGCAGCAGTCCGTGCGGAAACGGGATTTCAAAACATTCAAAGAATTCACCTCTATCCTGAACGAGCAGAACAAGGAATTCTTCACCCTGCGCGGCTTGATGGAGTTCAAAGAGGGAACACGCAGCGTCCACATTGAGGATGTTGAACCGGCGAAACAGATCGTGAAACGGTTCGTCACCGGTGCGATGAGTTTCGGCTCCATCAGCAAAGAGGCGCACGAGACGATCGCGATCGCAATGAACCGTATCGGCGGAAAATCGAACACCGGCGAAGGAGGAGAGGATGACGAACGCTTCCGCTCCGACGCGAACGGCGATCTGCGCAGGAGCGCGATCAAGCAGGTGGCGTCCGGACGGTTCGGCGTGACGGCGAATTATCTTGTGAACGCGGATGAGATACAAATTAAAATTGCTCAGGGCGCAAAGCCGGGCGAGGGAGGACAGCTTCCCGGATTCAAAGTGGATGAGATCATCGCGAAGACGCGGCATTCCATCGCGGGTGTGGGACTCATCTCACCACCGCCGCATCATGACATCTATTCTATCGAAGATCTTGCACAGCTGATCTATGATCTGAAGAATGTGAATCCCATCGCGCGCATTTCGGTGAAGTTGGTTTCCGAAGTCGGCGTGGGAACGGTCGCTGCCGGTGTTGCGAAAGCGCATGCGGATATGATCCTGATCAGCGGAGACAACGGCGGAACGGGTGCATCACCGCTCACTTCCATTAAACATGCCGGCGTGCCGTGGGAGCTCGGTCTTGCCGAAACACAGCAGGTGCTGGTGATGAACGATCTGCGCAGCCGTGTGCGTGTGCAGACGGATGGAAAATTACAGACAGGCCGCGATGTTGTCATCGCCGCGCTGCTCGGTGCGGAGGAATTCGGTTTCTCCACCACACCGCTCATCGCGATGGGATGCATCATGATGCGGAAGTGTCATCTGAACACCTGTCCCGTCGGCATCGCAACACAGGATCCCGAACTGCGGAAGAAATTCACCGGAACGCCCGAGCATGTGATCAACTTCCTCTTCTTCATTGCGGATGAAGTACGCGAGATCATGGCGAAGCTCGGCTTCCGCACCATCGACGAGATGATCGGCAGAGTGGATATGCTGCAGCAGAGAAAAGATGTGGATCACTGGAAAGCAAAAGGGGTCGATCTTTCTTCTATCCTGAAACAGCCGACGGTGCCGCTGAGGATCGGCAGGCGCTGCCTGATCCCGCAGGATCACGGTCTGAACGAAGCGATCGATTATCAGCTGCTGGAGCAGACGAAGATCGCACTTGAAGAAAAGAAACCGGTCGAGATCTCCGTGCCGATCAGGAACGTCCACCGTACTGTCGGCGCACTCCTGAGCGGACGCATCGCGAAATATTACGGCGCCGAAGGATTGCCGGAGAGTACGATCAAGATCAATTTCAACGGTTCGGCAGGACAGAGCTTCGGCGCGTTCCTTTCTAAAGGAGTCACGCTCACACTCGAAGGGGATGCGAACGATTATGTCGGCAAAGGACTCTCGGGCGGAAAGATCATCATTTTCCCGCCGAAGAATTCCACTTTCGTTCCCGAAGATAATTCCATCGTCGGTAACGTTGTGCTCTATGGTGCGACAAGCGGAGAAGCGTATTTCGCCGGAAAAGCGGGAGAGCGGTTCGCTGTCAGAAATTCCGGCGCGACCGTCGTTGTGGAATCGGTCGGAGCGAACGGCTGCGAATATATGACGAACGGCGTGGTGGTGATCCTCGGAAAGACCGGAAAGAATTTCGCTGCCGGTATGTCCGGCGGATATGCATTCGTGCTTGATGAGGACGGCGAGTTCGCATCGAAGATGTGCAATAAGTCCATTGTCGACCTCGACACGCTCAACGAAAAGGACGACGTGCTTCTCCAAAAACTGATCGGGAATCACGCAGCGTTGACCGGAAGCAGACGCGGAAAGATGATCCTGGATAATTGGAGCACCTTCCGTTCAAAATTCGTGAAG
>CALROS020000090.1:0-6659 GCA_943369855.1 Chitinophaga pinensis
TCTCGCAGCCCGAAATAGTTTCCTCCGATCTTGCTCCGTTCGCGATGGAACTCGCACTGTGGGGGGACGGCGAAGCGAAGAGTTTAAGATTCCTTGATGCTCCGCCCGCAGTCCATCTCGCTCAAGCCCGTGAGCTGCTTCATTACCTCGGCGCGCTGGATAACGCTGGCGCTCTGACAAGTCACGGCAGAATAATGGCATCATTACCCGTTCACCCGAGAGTTGCGCATATGCTGCTGAAAGGGAAAGAGAACTCCATCGGTGATATTGCCTGTGAACTTGCAGCACTCCTCGACGATCGTGATGCATTGCGCGGAAAAGGAGAATCTGATATCGATCTGCATTCGAGATATATCAGGATCTTCAATTCGGGTTCATCAGCACTTCCAAAACGTATTCGGGAACAGACGGAACGATTGCGCAGGATGCTCGACATTCATCAAAAACGGTCCGAGCAGAGAACGGAGAAACTTGGACTGCTTCTGGCATTTGCGTATCCCGACCGCATCGGTAAACGAAGATCAGGCGAACGGTATCAGCTTGCCGGCAATATGGTCGCATCATTGCCGAAGGGAAGCGCGCTCTCCAATCATGAATATCTTGCTGTGGGGGAAGTGGACGGTGCGGGAAGCGACATCAAGATATTCCTTGCCGAACCGCTGACGAAGGAAGAATTGCTTGAGCATTTTTCGGACAGGATCGAAGTGAAGAAAGAATTCCTCTGGGATGAAAAGAATGAATCCATTTCATCCAGAAGCGTTTCTCGGTTCGGTTCATTGGAGATCGCTGAACGGATCCATGCACCGGAACCGGAAGATGCGAAAGAGATGATGACCGCTGTTGTAAAAGGGAAAGGACTCACCGTCCTGCCGTGGAATGAAGATGCTGACGCGTTACGCCAGAGGAGTGAATGGCTGCGGAAACAGCAGATCATTCCGGACTGGCCGGATCTTTCGGATACACATTTGCTCGGATCTCTGAACATCTGGCTTGCTCCGTTCCTGGATGGGATTTCACGGCTCGCGCAATTGAATAAACTCTCCATGTCCGATGTGATCCGTTCATTGTTCACATATCAACAGTTGAAGGAGCTCGACAGAATGGCGCCGACACATCATACCGTGCCGACCGGTTCTTCAATTGTACTGGATTATTCTGCGGAACAGCCGGTGCTTGCGGTGAGGCTTCAGGAGATGTTCGGTGAGACGGAAACGCCGACAGTTGCCGGCGGCAAGAGGAAAGTTCTGCTGCATCTGCTGTCACCTGCGCGGAGACCGCTTGCCGTTACGCAGGACCTTCCGAGTTTTTGGAAGAACGCCTATCAGGATGTGCGAAAGGATATGCGGGGACAATATCCGAAGCATTACTGGCCGGAGAATCCACTGGAAGCGGAACCGACGCGGAGAACGAAGAAGGCGATGGATAGACAGAACAAAAATAACTTGTAAAAGAACAGGTCGCTCCTAGCGGAGCTTTTATATTTAAAAACTACGTTCAATAAACAGGTCGTCCCTAACGGGACTGGAATTGATATACTTTGGGAAACTAATTATATCGAATCATTGTCATTCCCCCAAAGGCCCTAAGGGCTAGGTGGTCCCTTTGGCTAAGCCATCACTTCGTGACGGGACGAACGAACCCTAATCCTTATCGATGTGAGTGAGGAATCCGAAGTTTTTCCAGATTTCTCAGCCGAATGAAATCGCCGGATTCGAAATGATCTATTTGAGTATTCGTGCTCCCGCCCTAAAACCGTTTGAATGAATATCCCCTCTGTTTCAGCATACCGATCAACGAATCCAACTTGGAATAGAATTTATCCTTCCGCTTGCTGTCTGTTCCAATATGCGAAAGTAAAATGAATCCATTCAATCCGTTAGACGAATTTCTTTCGTAACGCAATATCTTTACTGTGATCGAATCTGACGATCGGTAGTTCGGCATTTCCGGTGTTGTGTAATCGGCATTCGAAGTGGTGCCGGGAGTGAAGTTTACAAGCTGCAGTCCGAATCCTTTACACCAGTCGGCTATTGTTTGATTATACCATTCGAACGGTGGGAGGAAGAACTTCGCGTCCTGCGGAGGGATACCGAATTTCTTCATCGCGCGATAATTATCCTTCACGTCGTTTTCGAATACCTCTTTGCTTACCAAAAGTGAATCCCGCGATTCCCAGGGTGCATAGAGAAGATGCTTGTCGGAATGTCCGCCGAGATAATGCCCATTCTGTTTCAGTTTCCTTATCGCCGTTGAAAAATCTGATCTGCGGTAAAAATCCCCCGTGAAGAAGAATGACGCTTTGATCCTGTGTTTCGTGAGGACGGAAATGATAGTCTCAGCGCCGTCCGCAAATTCATGTCCGGTAAAGACGAGATAGATCTCCTTCTTCGTCGTGTCCATTCGAATGATACCGCCGCTGTCATGTATCCAGTTCTGTCGAAAGGTATTCTGCGGCTGTTCCAGCGACGATAGATACATCGTGAGACTTGCCGTGCCGTCCATCGTCGGTTCATTGTTCGTATAATCACCCCAATCATCGTGATATACAGCAAACTCGGATTGGAACGGTGCGTACGGATCTGCTTTGGTCAGTTGGATATACTTTTTGTGCTGTGCAAAGATCGACGAGCGGACCGGACCGTCTATCAAACCTCCGTTGATGGGCATGCCGTAGACATGTGTGAAGGCAGAATGAGGATCGGAAGGGAAATCACCGAATGCCGGGAATCCGACGACCATGCTGGTGCCCCAGGGATTGCAGCCGAACAGCCAGTCACGGAGCGATGATTCCATCTCGATATAGGTCGAATCGTGCGTGAGCGTCCGGTAAAGATACAGCTGTTCAAGAAATGAACTGACAAAATTATTGGAACACCAGATGAACGGGATCCCGAACAGGAACGGATTCTCTCTTCCTTTTCGATAAACACGCTCTATCCCGTCCCGGAGAAATGAAATGAATTGATATGAATCTTTCGTGGGCGCGGCGGCAATATTTGCATGTCCGAGATTCGTGAACGGATACCATTGATAATGACTCGCAGTATCGGCTCCCATCCACGGTGTGACGGGTTCCTTTCTGCCGAACGACACTGCATCGGAAAGATATTTTGCATCTCCGGTCGAACGATATAACGCAGATGCTGCAAGTTCAGCATCATCGACCCAGTTATCCTCTTCATAGAAATAGGGAGCACGGCAGGGAGCGGTCTGTGAAACTCCGGGATGCGTAACGGCATATTCATACGCATCAATCGCTTTACAAGCGATCGCCGAGCTGAATTCAGGATAGAATCTTTTTAAAATTTCAGAGCCCAGCGCAAACGCTGAAGCGAATTTTGCAACGGTCGATGCGGATCCGGTCGTTCGGTTCTTGTATTGATAGATGCCCTGCGGCTCTCCATTGATAAAATAGACGGGACGTTCCTTTCCTCGCCCATAATTCACCGTATCCAGTGTCGGCAGTCTGAAGCCGCGGTGGTCACGGTCATCGGCGATCTGATTGAAATACATTCCCGGCTGCGGATTCATCTTCACCAGCCATTGTAATCCCCAATATGCTTCATCCAAAATATCGGGAATACCGTTCTTGCCCGGTCTGCCGTCAGCTCCGAATGAATCACCGAATGATGCCGGATGAAGCTGATACGCATAGAGCATCTGATACACTGCCGTTGCCGAAGTTGTAACGTACTGCAGGTAATCGGATGCATCGTGCCAGCCGCCGGAGACATCGATGTGTGTTGAATCCAATGTCGGATGGTAAATAATGAATCCATCCTCAGTGTGACAGGAATCGTTCAAATAAGGATTGAATCCGCTCCGCTGCTGCCTCATGTACCGCAGCAGATGGTCCGATGATCCGTTATAGATATCCGGTGTTATCGTGAATACGGGGGAGCGGGCATTAAGAGCTTTTATATAATAGGAGCCGGTCCGGCGGACGCTGGAAAAATCTAATCGGAACGAGACTGGAAATGGTCCGTAAGAACCGTATTTTTTTACCATTCTAAGCGTGCTAATAGGTTCATCCGTCAGCGCTTCATGGATAGTGAACGAAGAGATATCGGGGACAAGCGTCGAGGAAACAAGAACGGCAATTTTCCGTGAATCCGGCACATACCCCGCCTGGTTCACTCTGATCCATTGTTGAGAGAAAAGCAGCAGAGGGAACAACAGCAACAGCAGGAGATGATTTTTCATTTGTTTGACCTGAAAAATATGATGAACTTACATCAAAATGGAGAATGGCAGTCCAAAATGCAAAGTGAAAATTGGGATATCGTCGTTCGATGAACGAACGGACGGCTGACTGTTTATGAAACAATTTATCACATCGCTGAAGACATCACTGCGGTTGAGGATCAACATCCTTTTCACCGCCGCTGCTGCCTGCGCATCTCTCTTCTTTTATTTCTATCTCTCCGGTCAATATCAGACCCAGGCATACAACGATGCAAGATCACGCGCTCGTTCCATATCGGAACTCGCATCATCATCCATCATAACATCCGTCCGGGAGAAGAACCACGATGAGATCGCCCTCTGTCTTGAACCGCTGAAGAATAACAAGGATGTCCGTTTCATTGTCGTGCTGGACACCGCGGGTGCTTTGCTTTATTCGCATGAATTGGCTGCCGCAATCCAATATCGATATGCCGGTGCCTCCGATACAGTGATCATTGCGAAGGATCAGCCGACCTATGTTGTGAGTATCCATCAGACCTCCGGTGCTCAGAATGTGAGTACAATGTACATCGGATTCTCACTGGAGAATGTTCACCGGGATGTTCAGCATAAGAAAGAATCCGCCGGCATTATCAGCATCATTGTTTTAGTTATTGGCGCGCTGACGGTGTCTGTCATTACGCGAATTGTTGTCCGGCCGATCGATATCATTGTGAACACGTTCCGCCGCCGTCCTGACGATCCGTTCGAACATGTCCCGGTCACCGGGGTCGCCGAGATCGACCGTCTCGGAAGCAGTTTCAACAGGATCGTGGATGATCTTGCTGCAGCGCAGAAGGAACTGCATGCAGCGAACAGAACGCTGGAGCAGCGTGTGAATGAACGGACCCTTGACCTGCAGATGGAGATTCAGCATCACAAGGATACCGGTGCTGCTCTGCGCGAGAGTGAAGAGCGGTACCGCACACTGGTCGAACTTTCCCCGGATGCCATCATCGTGTTCATGGGGAAAAAATTCCACTTCATCAATTCAGCCGTCTTGACCGTCTTTAAAGCGGAGAATTTCGATGCACTCCGCGAACGGTCGCTGCATGATTTTCTTGATGCGCCGTATGTGGAAACATTCAAAGGAATGCTGCATCAGCTGCTGCAGGGAACGATCTCTAATGTCCATGAGGAATATCCGTTCCGAGGAATCGATGGTACGGAGTTCATCGGTGAAGTGACGGCAACGAAACTGATCTATCAGGGACAGGATGCCGTGCAGATCGTGATCCGGGATATCTCAGAACGGTTCAAGAATGAGCGGAAACGTCTCGAATTGGAACAGCAGCTGCTGCATGTGCAGAAGAAAGAGATCATCGGCACGCTTTCCTCGGGTATTGCGCATGATATTCTCAACATCCTCGGTATCATTGGAACGGCCATCAATAAGCTTCTCTTCCTGAAGAATATCGACCGGGCATCATTGACGGAGACCGCGGAACCGATCTCGAAAGCGACAGAGCGCGGTCAGGCCCTGGTGAAACAGCTGCTGACATTCGCGAAGAAGACCGAACTGAATTTCAGCAGCACGAATGTGAATGAACCGGTGATGGAGATCGTGAATGTCATCCAGCGCACATTCCCGAACTCCGTCGTCATCGAGTCACGGCTGCAGGAAAACCTGCCGCTCATCCGTGCAGACAATAACCAGCTGCATCAAG
The DNA here is from genome assembly GCA_943369855.1 of Chitinophaga pinensis. Taxonomy (GTDB): domain Bacteria; phylum Bacteroidota; class Ignavibacteria; order UBA10030; family UBA8401; genus UBA8401. The sequence continues at coordinate 5,895 of CALROS020000090.1, forward strand.
CGCTGCTGAATCTTTGTCTCAATGCGAGGGATGCTGTCCGCGGACACGGGACGATCATCATTGAAACAGCAATGACGAGTGCGATGCGGTTGAACGGCGCTTCCGGAAATCATGGCGAATACATCTGCATCTCCGTGACGGATAACGGCATCGGAATGGCTCCGGATGTTCTGCAGAGGATCTATGAACCGTTCTTCACTACGAAAGATGACGGAACGGGGTCCGGACTGGGACTGGCGATGGTGAAAGGGATCGTGGAGAATCACAGGGGATTCATCGATGTTATATCGGAACCGGGTAAGGGGACGACTTTCAAAATGTATTTGCCGGTATAATAAAAAAAGGCTCTCAGATGAGAGCCTTTTTTGTTTAGTGGACATTCAATGTCAGAATAACTTTACGAACCAGTAACTCAACGCACCGATAGCGGCGGCGGCCGGTATCGTTATGATCCATGCGAAGATAATATTGCCGGCAAGTCCCCAACGGACCGCCGAAAAACGTTTCGTTGCGCCAACACCCATGATGGCGCCGCTGATCACATGCGTGGTGCTGACGGCGATACCGCTGAATGCCGTTACCAGCAGGGTGATGGCACCGGCTGTTTCCGCCGCGAATCCTCCGGACGGTTTCAATTTTGTGATCTTTTGACCCATCGTCTTCACAATGCGCCATCCGCCGAACAATGTTCCGCAGGCGATCGCTGCATGAGAGGAGAGGATCACCCACGTGGGCACTTCGAAGGTTTTGAGGAATCCCGTGGTA
>CALROS020000091.1:0-6622 GCA_943369855.1 Chitinophaga pinensis
GAAGTAAGTGCTGCCGGCGGTGTCTGATCGAACGGCATTCCCGATGCATCGGCGGAGAAACCGCTGATATTTCCGTTCGTATCGGCAACCGCAACCCGATAGTGATACGTAGTGTAATTTGTCAGTCCGGAATAGATCTTCACAGTATCATCGATCACGGTCGTTGAATCGATGAGCGATACAGGATTCGGCGACGTACCGCCGTAGATATAATATTTTTTGAAATCCGTTGATGCGGTGGGGCTCCATCTCAGCTGCACTTGACCGTCCTGCGCAAGCGCAGCGATAGTAGCGGGAACAGCCGGGGGAAGAACGTCATTAACGGTATCGGCAACGGCGAAACTCTTCTTACTCTCGAATCCAGTGGAATCGACCGTTACAGCTCTATAATAGTAGATCGAAGGACCGTTCGGCAGTGTTTCCGTAAAACCTGTCGTGTACGAAGAATCAATGAGCGTCATTGAGGTTGAATCAGCCCCCCGGTAGATATGGTACCGTGAAGCCGGAACTGTACCGCCGCCGTTCGACCAAGCAAGACTCATGACCGTATCAGCCGCTGTTGCAACGATATTCGCGGGAGGAAGCTGAAGATTGAATTCCGAAGGATTCCGGACCGAAGAAGAGATCCTTACCTCATCAACTCTGCCGTCAAAGACATTGGAGAGAATATCATTCTCGTGCTCTCCGCCGATGACCACCGGATGAGCATCATATTCGATGGAAACAGGGTTCACTCCTGAAGCGACTGCGATCCCATTCACATACAATGTGTGCACGTTATTATTGTCATCGTACGAATATGCAATATGATACCATTTCCCGACCACCGGCACCCACGGAGCACCGAGACCCGGTCCCATTCCTGCCGACGTACCCACTCCCGCAAACAAACCGCCGTTCGTAAAGAATACAATAAAGGAATTACTCGTACCCGATCCCACGGTCTTCGCCATGAGCACTTTATTTCCGGTGTTGCTGTCAAAGTTGAACCACCCTTCAATAGTGAAGGCAGATGAATGCAGCATCGCATCATCCTGGATCTTTACGACAAGGTTCGTATCGCCCGTTGAGAACGACGGACCGAACCGGCCCGGGAATGAGTTCATCGCATTGCGGTATCCGTTATTCCCTTTCAACGAAAGATCGAATGCCGCATATCCGAGCGGAGAATGATTCGTCGGTCCGGCCGCAGGATCCTCATCCAAATGGAGCAGCACTTCTGTAGAAGCATCGCGGAGGTATGTTCCGAAGCGCGGAGAATATTCCGGAAGACTGTCATACGAGTGGAGCGGCAGTGTTTCCGATCCGGTCAAAACAGCAATGCGGTTCTGGTTGAGCGGGGTTTCCCGTTCCCACATCTCCAGACCGCGATGAATGATCACATATTTGAACTGGAGTGAATCGATCGCATAAAGGTCGGTCGTAAGTGTATAGATAGAGTCATTGTCGCCGTCCAATAGGACGAACGATTTTCCGAACCAATTCAGCGGTGCAATACTTCCGCGAAGGATGACAGAGTCCGTGGCGCGAACAAATTTCCCCCAATGGATCGCCGGACGCATATCCACCTGGAACGTTACAGTGTAATTCTGAGAGGTATAGACGTAAATGGTCTGGGAAGATGTCGCACTGAGTACGGTATAGCTTGCGAGCGAATCTGTTTTGATGCCCCCCACCAGCACGCTGTCAATGTGATATCCCGGATCCGGTGTAAAGAAGAATCGCTGTCCGGTGCCGTAATTGATCTGGGCCATACTGGGTGTCGCTGTGCCAAATCCGGCGATATAGACGTCCAACGTGCAGACCACCGGCGTAAAGTATGCATCGATCGAGTGCGGCCCAGTGACGTTCGTGAAGTTAAATGTTGTGATCGCTCCTTGATTCAACGCATCGACATCCACATGATCCACATTGTATCCGATATCGGGGGTGATGGTGTACGATTGGCTTCCGTCATAGGAAACAGCGGTCGTACCCGCCGGACTGATCGAACCTCCCGCGGTCATCACGGAAGCGGTGATATTGTTTGTCACAAGCGCTCCGTACGCGAAGGTGCCGAAACTGCTCAGTGAATTTGCATCGAATGATGAGCTGCTCCATCCGGTGCGGGACTCAGGATTCCACTGCACACCATCGTGCCGTCTTACCACGAACGAATTATGATCGGCGCCGCCGTCCACCTCGGCAGCATCATATGTAAATGATGCGCTGGACGAACCATACGATATACCCTCATTCCCGATGGTCCAGAAACGGTTCAGCTTCTTCGCCGGATCGATATTGCTCCCCGTCAGATCGGGACCGGTTGCGGATGATGAGACCGTCAGAAATCCGGGTGTCGCGACAGACGTGAGCGAGATATAAACAGGAACATAGTGAGCGCCGTCGCCGATCTCAAAATTGAAATCCCCGTCCGAAGCAGGGAACCCTTTCCGCAGATTTCCTTTCACGTAGCCGGATGTATGACTGATCGTACCGGCGGAGCTGACGGTCAATGTATCAGGACCGGTCACGACATAACCGTCGGTGAGATCGAGTGTACCGTTCACGGCAATATTATTATTCAACGTCAGAGTGTTCCCGGTCCCTCCGACCGTCAGATCGGTGAACATCGTCGGACCGGACAGTGTTTGGCCGGCTCCGGTGAATGTGACACGTCTTCCGTAGGAATTGAATGAACCTGTGCCGGACCAATTGCCGCCGACATTCAGATCTCCGCCTGGATCGATCGAAAGGAGGAGAGAACCATTGTTCGTGATGTTTCCGGCGACCGTCAGCGCTTCGGTCATTCCGGTCTCAATAGCATTCATCGTCAAGGTTGAACCGGACTCGATGGTCAACGAACCGGCCATTGAGCGCGGTGTACCCTCCCCGAAGTTTGCAGCAAGTTTCAAATTAGTATTGTTCTGGATCGTGACATTGGCCGGATAACCCGCACCCGACATAGCATCCCATTCAAAACTCCGGTTAAAATTTCCGCCCTTAGCGTAGATGAGTGTTGAGGCATTATCATACCAGGGAGAATTGTTGATGATGGATCCGCCGCTGTTGAGTACCAGCTGGTTCATCACTGTCAGATCGGTACCGGGGTCCAGCGGTCCGCTCGTTGCAACGATCCAAGCATCGACTACACCAGTGATGCTTCCGTTACCGCTGAAATTCAACACATGATTCGTCGGGACCAGAATACCGCCCGCCTCTTCCAGAACGGCATTGTTCGCAAAATTGACGCTCGCTCCTTCAGGATAGAAAATACCGGACTCCATCCGCAGAACGTTATTGATACCGAGATTATTGGAGTTCGAGAACCGAAGAACGACCGAATCAGTATTGGCGATCACCAGACTGTCGAAATAGATGTATCCGCCGCCGGATTTGAGAATGGTCTGTGTTGTAACACCGGAGAACCGCACTGCAGAAAGATGCGGTGTGAGTGTCCCGTTCTGTTCGAAATCCTTTTTCACATCGAGGTATCCGCCGGCTGCCGTTGAAAGTTCAAGTGTTCCGCCATTGAGTACTTTTCCCGCAACAACCAGCGGCACGGTCATCTCGTGTCCGTCGCCGTTCATCGTCAGCGAAGAACCGGCAGCGATCGTCAGGTCATTTCTTGTTGTCCATGCTGTTCCTGTTCCTCCATTCGAACCGAGATCAAGTGTTGTGTTATTTTGAATTGCAACATTGAACGGATATCCCGGATCACTTAACGAACTCCATTCCAGATTCCTCCCGAATATTCCTCCGGAATTGTACAGCAGTGTTGACCCATTTGCATAGGTAAGCGCATTCCCCAAAACAGCACCGCCGTTATTCAGCTGCAGCGTTCCTTCGATCGTTGACCCTGGTTCGAAGTTGACCGCTCCATTCAGCGTAACATTGTTGAATGTGAATGCGTTGATGACGGTCCCGGTCCCCAAAAAATTGACGAACCCGGTGTTCGATACTCCTCCGCCGTTTCCGTTAAGTGTCCCTCCGGACCGTATGATCAATCCTGCAGAAATATCGAGCGTTCCATTCATCAAATTCATCACCGCCACATTGGGTGCAGAAGTGACCGATGCTCCGTACGCATCATCCAACTCTACAACTCCAAAAGTTGCACCACTGATCCCGTGCGGTGCGTTGCCGCCGCTCAAGAGGAGCTTTCCTCCTTCAGAACCGGTGATGTGCTGACCGAATGTCCCTTCGATATTTCCATTCACAGTAACGATGAATCCATTATCATCCAGTGTGCCGTACAATAAAGCAAGATTGTCCTTCACAGAAATATTCGCGGACGCCGACAACGTCCCTGTCGGTTTGCTGACAACGAGTGTACCGAAATCAAGATCGGGAAGTGTCTGCGCACCCGTTCCGTTGAAGACGAGCTTCGAACCTGCGGTCTGATAGCCGCCTCCCCCGGGGAATGCGGCATTCAGCGTGAGTGCTCCGCTGATATAGGTCGAATCGGTATTCGAGAAGGTCACAACGTTGGTCGTACGGTTGCCGTCGATCGTAAGATTCCCGTACCGCAGCGGAGGAACATTCAATGAGGAGGTGCCGAAAAAATTGATCGTTGAATTCGATGCGATCGTGTGATCAGTGGAAGTTCCGGGAACAAATGAATTCGATATGGTATACGTACCGGCATTCAGATTCTTGGAATGGTCGCTGAAGAGAAGATTGAAATAGGTCGTTGGAATGACACCTTGACCATCCGCAGTGCTTGTGTAGATGACTGTTCCGCTCCCTGCGTTGAGATTTTCCACGTAACCGACCGTTGTTCCGCCGATCGACAGCGTGTCGGTATTGACATACAACAAACCGGTCTGATCATCGAAGAAGAGCGTGTCAGCCACCGTTACGGATCTGCTTAACATTACACCGACGGAATTTTTCACCGACAATACCGAAACGACAGGCGGGAGACCATTGCCCGTATTCTGCAGGATCGTATTTTCATAGATATATCGTCCGCCGGGACTGAACGTCCGGCTTCCCGACATTCTGATGCTCCCCGTCGCACCCGATTCAGCGATACCGGCCGCATCACCGATCACGATCGTTCCTCCCGCCTTCAACTCGAACGAGCCGGAACCGATGAGTGTCGGTTTATTCAGGATTCCCCCGCTTTCAACGATGAACGGTCCGTTGACATTGGTGATGGATGGGAACGACAGTTTTTTCGAGACGAGTATTTCAATATCGGAAGAGATAGCACCGGAAATATATGCTGTTTGATCCGCACCGATGAAATGGATCACACCATGTGCGCCACTGCCGCCGGTGATCGTGAGGCTTCCGAATGGGTTTGCGAATTCATTCGGACTGTTCGAACCCGTGATCTCGACCGTATCCTGTGCACCCTCCGAAACGCTGAGATTCAATGTTCCGTTGAAAATGTTGAATTTTCCCACCGATAGTTTTGAGTCCGTGTTGAACAGGACGATCGATCCGGTTCCGGTACTTTGTATATCGAATGTTCCGGCAACATTCGTCAACTGTGAATTGAAATTCAACACTGAGGTTTGACCCGTGGAGTTATATGATAAATTATAAAATGTTTGGTTGAGTCCGCCCAGCGTTGTTGCGGATTGGATGCCGAGGATCACGGCCATTGAACCATTCCCCCAGGTGAATTCCGGGATGGTTCCGCCGTCATGATTGTCTAAATAGGTGCCGTTCATGAGGCCGGTCGCTCCGCTGCCGTATTGAAGCGTTCCGCTGTTATCGATCGTACCGTCAACGATCAGATCATATCCGCCGCCGTTGCCGTCGTTTACCGTCAACAATGCATTGGGATGCCACAGATCAATCGCTGCTCCTGCGCGGACAACAACTTCAGACGCGTTATCAGTGTTCGTCGCACCCAGGGTAAGTCCCTGACCGCCGACATCGAGCAGTCCATTCACGGTGATCGATGCGCCGATCGCAACTTTTTGATAGGTATTTCTCAGAACGAGATTATGATAATCGAGGTGTCCTGTATACTGAGAGACCGTCGATGAATTGAATTCGACCGTTGAACCGGTCAAGTCATAGGTAGGCGAAAAACCAGCGGTGAACGTTCCCGAGATGTGCACGGTGTCGGTACTGACATTCGGAAACACAGCGGTTCCTGCCGATTTGCTGATATTCAGTCCTGCATACTGGAACCCGGGAATTGACTGAGTGCCCGTTCCGTTGATATTGATGACATTCGATCCATTGACAACTGGCTTGGCTGAACCGGGCGAGAAGGCATTGGAGATGAATACTGTACCTGCCGGAAGACTCTTCGAATAATTATTGAACGTGAGATTCCCGTACTGCGAAAGATTGGTGAGTATGTTTTGACCGCCCGATGGTTTCAGATACGACACTGTTCCATTATCAGCTGAAGTGATCTTCCCATTCACATCGGAACCCGTTTCGCCCGACAGTGTCAGGTCATTCGATCCGATATCGACGGTCGCACTGATCACCGTGAAAGAATCCGTTACGGTGAGCGAGTTCGACAGCGAAAGAGAACAGCCGATAGCACCAAATTTTCCGACCGTTGCCGGAAGTCCATTACCGGTCACTGACGCTGCATTGAGATACACATAACTTGCACCGGAGTTATAGATCCTTGAACCGGTCACCTGTATTCCGCCGGAAAGAGTCG
>CALROS020000092.1:0-6578 GCA_943369855.1 Chitinophaga pinensis
TATGAACCGTTTACAATTATTCATAACAACAGCGATACTGATCACCGCCGCACACACGGCGGCAGGCCAGTCCCGCGATTACGTTACGCACCACCGCGGTACGCTTCACCAGACCGTCTTCAATACCGGCGAACTGGGACGAGGGTACGATCAGGCAGCGACCGGCAGCGTGAAAGGGATCCCCTCTTTCGAGTGGCCGGGAAATTCCGGAACGATCGTGGACGGCGTGGCATACAACGGACAGTATAATTCGTTCGGCGGCGGCATTCAGATCGGCGCGACCACATCCGACACGAACGCACGTCGGTACGCATTCTGCGGCGGCGCCGGTTCGAACATCTCCGAAGTGGTGTTCGGAACGTACAGCTTCCCGCTGGACCTGAAACGGGTGGAGAATTATCCGGTGCTGAGCAATGGACAGCTCAATCCGGCATATAATCCTGATGAAGCGGAAGAGATCATCACGTCCAAATGGGCGACACCGGTGGGGTTGACCATCACACGCACGAGCCGCGCGTGGAGTCTGCCGGACTATGATGACTTCATCATCTATGAATATGAATTGGAAAATACCGGGAACCGGGACGGAAATGTTGCGACGATCGAATCGCATGTCGATCTGACCGATGTGCTCATCGCATTCTCGTATGGTCTCACACCCTCCATGTTCGGTTATGAACGGAATTACAACCGCTGGAACTACACCGATTACGAGAATCACGATCTCCGCGCACGATTCGACCGGAACCGCTGGCTGAATTATGCTTTGGACCGCGACGGAAAACCGGATATCAAATTCTTCAGCGACTGGTCCGTGAACCAGGTGAACGGCGGAGGATTGTTATCGCCGCAGGCGGTCGGTTTCATGCCGCTCTATTATGATACGACGCATCTCGCCGTGAAAGGGGAAACGCAGATACAGATCAACAGTTCCGATCTGGCAAATGTGTGGGATGTGAACAATCATATCAAGCAGCCGTTCCTGAACCGCATCGAGACCTCGAATTTGCGCATCTCCAAGATCCAGCCGTACCTCGACATTGCTCAGGCGCGGAAAAATAATCCGTACCGAAGTGCATCGTTCGGTCCCGACTGGATCGGACGCGGAAGCATCAACATCCGTCAAAGCCAGTATTTCGGTGTTGGACGCATGCTCGCATTCGGTCCGTACACCATCAAGTTCGGACAGAAGGTCCGCTTCGCAGTCGCTGAAGTGGCAGGATACGGCGCTGCGAGAAAAGAGGAGACGGTGGCAGGATTGAAGGACGAAGGGGGAAGCTGCGGACAGAACTGCGGTGAAGATGCGACACTTGCGGCATTCAATCCGGTCCCGAACTGGTCCGACACGATCAACATCAACGGCATCACCTACGGCAGCCGTTATCTCACCAATTTCAAACTTCCGCAGTACATCAATTCCAACACCGTTACGGTGCGCGAAGTGGCGGACCGGGCGATCGAAGCATATACGGGAACAGCGTTCGCGGACCATGATTCCGTAGCGTTCTGGCCCGAACGTTCGCCGGACCGCGGAGTGTATAAATTCCCGCTGCTTGTACCGAATCCCGCGCTTGATATCCGCAGCAACAGCAAGGCGCAGAATGTGATCAACTGGAAGAACAGTGTTGAATCGTTCGCTTCGTCGAGACTTACCTCGCCGCTCCGCAATTATGAACTGTACCGTGCGGGGAGTCCTCTCGGACCATGGCTGCGGATGGACAGCATCGGTATCAGCGATCCGCGGTATTTCTCCGGAGGGAGTTATTCCATCATCGACAGCACCACGAAGGTGAGTGAATCATTCTACTATTCCGTGGTGACCGTGCATCAGAACGGCGAACGGAATTCACGCTCCAACGCGGTCTCATTCAAGACATACCTCGGTGCGGAAAAATCGCTCGGCACAGTGCACGTGGTCCCCAATCCGTTCGTCATCCGTTCGGGATTCCAGGGAAGTTCAGCGACCGCGGATGTGAACTCGAAGATCACGTTCTTCAATCTTCCGTCCCGCTGCACCATCCGTATCTATTCCTACTCGGGACAGATGGTGGAGACGCTGGAGCACAATGAGGACAGTAATTCGCACGACTGGTATCAGGTAACACGGAACAATCAAAAAATTGCACCGGGCATCTATTTCTTCGTCGTAAGCACGCCCGACGGCAAAACGACCAACGGCAAGTTCGTGGTCATTCGATAAGGGAATTCAATTATGAAATTACGGACGATCATAACAGTGTTCATCGCATGCATGGTATCGATGACCGCTGTCGCACAAAAGAAGGTCGGAACGACCTCCATGCAGTTCCTGAAAGTGATGCCGAGCGCTCGCATCACCGCCATGGGAGATGCTTCCGCAGCATTCATCGACGGCATCGACGCCGTGTATTGGAATCCTGCCGGACTGACCTCCATTCAAACGCAGGAAGTGGCGGCGACCTACACACTCTGGATCTTCGATACGAAGCAGGATGCATTCGCATACGGCATCAATCTCGGCGAGTTCGGTGTGCTCGGCGCCCAGTTCCAGATGACGGACATCGGAGCCATCGAAGAGACGAAAGCGGGATTCACCAAATTCGATGCATCGGGAAATTTCATCCCGGGATTGACCGGAAATACGTTCACTCCGCAGTCCATGCTCATCGGCGTCTCGTATGCCACGAAGATGACCGATCATTTCTCCACCGGATTCTCGCTGAAATATGCGACCGAAACATTGTGGGACGGCGGTTCCGCGGAAGCACCGCTGGAGAATAAAGCAGGCGCAGTAGCGGAGAAATATAATTCCACGGCAAAGGTGTTCCTGTTCGATTTCGGTATGCGGTACAATACAGGTTACCGTTCCGTTCAGATCGGCGCATCGGTGCAGAACTTCGGTTCGCAGGTGAAATTCGCGGTGGAGGACTATCCTGCGCCGCTGCAGTTCCGACTCGGCATCTGCGGCAATCTGATGGGAAAGGATGCGCTCTTCATCAACGACGATCAGAGCAGACTCACGCTCTCGTATGAGATCCTTCAGCCGAACGATTACGACCAGCAGATGCATATCGGAGCGGAGTACGGATTCATGGACCTGTTCTGTCTGCGGACGGGATATAAATACAATTACGACACCGAAGGACTCACGTTCGGCGGCGGCATCAAGACCGAAGTGCCCGGACTGCTCCTGAATGTCGATTACAGTTTCGGCAGCATGGGCACCTATCTCGGGAATGTCCACCGTATCAGCGTAGGAGTACAATTCAAATGAAATCGATCAAGCTACTTATCACCCTATATCTCATCCTGAACACTCTGCCGATTCTCGCACAGGATGCGGGAACTCCGTTGCGGATACAGGGACTCGACCAATTCTCACTGACCGGAACACGGGCACGGGGAATGGGCGGGAGTGTTCTTGCGACCGGCGGAGATGCGAATGCGCTGTTCTCCAATCCGGCGTTGCTCACAAAAGTGAAAACGCTGAACGTTCAGGTCGGAAGCGGCGCGGTCAATTCGTATGCCGGACAGTGGCAGGAATGGCATCCGAATGAATACTATGCAGAAATGAGTCTGGTGATCGACGGTTCGATCCTGAATGTGATCGACACGCTGCCGCAGAAACTTGCGCGCGCCTATGACCGGATCTCACCGAACTGGGGTGAAGAGAAGACCCGCATGGCACCGGTGAATATCGCCGTCAGTCTGCCGTTCGAACTGTTCGAGACGAAATTCAACGTCGCTGCCGGAATGTCGGAAGCGGTCTCCCTCAATAATTATTTCCAGAACAATAATGTGCTCGACCCGAATGTCGGCCAATACCGTCCGTATCCCATCGTCCGTCCGCGCGTCGGGGATTCGCTGAAAGTGCAGTGGTATCAATTCATCCGTGAACGGAGCGGTTCGGTGATGCAGTATACGTTCGGCGGTGCGGTCGATCTGCTGGAAAATGTGACCGTGGGACTCTCGGGCGCGGTGTATAGCGGAACATCGGATGACCTGCAGAAACGAACGGACCGCGGTCTATTCATCCTGAAGACGAACGGCAGCAGCGGATTCAATGTGATGAGGAATGATTCCATTTATCATCATGTCACCATCAAAGGAACATCGGACTATTCCGGGATGAACGGAACGATCGCCGTCTCTTATCATAATCCCACATTTACGGCAAGCGCGGTCATCGTAACGCCGCTCGAGATCACCCGTGAATGGAAGCAGACGGTGCAGAATGACACAGCGTCAAGTTCCACTATGATAGCACGGAACGGGAAAGATAAGATCTCTGTTCCGCTTCAGTATTCCTTCGGACTGTCGATCCGTCCGAGCGGAAAAGTGCTGATCGGTCTTGACTATTCCATCCGCTCCTATGCTGAGACGAAATACTCGGCTGCGGACACATCATACAATCCCTGGCTCAACAGTTCCGTGCTTCGCGCGGGAATTGAATATACACCGGCAAAATGGATCGCACTCCGTGCGGGTTACCGCGAGAATGTGATGACATTCGCATCGACCGGCGCCGCTATCCTGAATGATCCCGTGCGCGGTGCCGTCTATACGCTCGGTGTTGGAACAAAACTCTTTTCGGTAAAGATCGATGCTGCATATGAATACGGCGAGACGAAATTCATCGATGCGTGGGAATCGAACCTGAACCACAATACGCTGAGGACACATACACTGTTGTTCGAATTGGGATACGATTTGTAATGCGATTGATATTCACACTTTTAGCGTGTTTCCTCTTTATTGCTCCGTTATTCTCCCAAGAGGAAGAGAATTTTGAACCGGTAAAATATCCGGCGCAGTATACTGCCATTCTCAACCGAGTCTATACGACCGTCGGTAACTGGGAAGGGAAGATGGACCTGTATTTTCCGACGGACTCAACGAAGCCTGTCCCTGTTGTGATCAACATCCACGGCGGTGCATGGACCCACGGTGTGAAGGAATCGCAGCGCGGATTCGGGACATTCTTCAAGAACGGCTGGGCGGTGGTGAATATGGAATACCGCATGTCCGGCACGGCACCGGCTCCCGCAGCGATCGAAGATGCTCGGTGTGCACTGATCTACGTTATTCAGCACGCGAAAGAACTGCATGCCGATGTGAACAGGATCGTGATCATGGGCGGTTCCGCCGGAGGACATCTTGCATTGATGGCAGGTTTCCTGGGAAATGATCATCGGTTCGATGCGAATTGTTCCGGTGTTCAGGATGTGAAGGTAGCCGCTGTTGTTGATAAATATGGAGTGACCGACCTTACGCTGGCAAAGAAACTGATGAAGAGTGCTTCGGGCCGTGCGTGGCTGGCGGAGAAGATCAACGATCAGGAATTCCTGAATGCGATCTCACCGATCAATTACATCACAAAGAAGACACCGCCGGTCTTCATCGTCCACGGCGATGCTGATCCGACCGTTCCCTATCAGCAGTCGGTCGATCTGAAGAAGAAATTGGATGACGCCGGAGTGAAGAATGTCTTCATCACGGCGGCAAACGGCGGACACGGAAAATTCTCAAAAGAAAAGAACAACGAGATCTCCGATGCAATGTGGGAGTTCTTCGCCGGCATCGGACTTGGAAAGGCTCATTAGCGTGCAGAATGCAAATAATATTTTCAATACATGGTTCGACGCGTCCCGATACAAGGCATCGGGACTTGCTCACCATGACTGTTCTTCTCGATCTGTTCACTACTGATAGACAATAATTTTAATCAACATCATTTATTACTGAAGGAATCATCATGAGCGAGTTAGCAAATAAAACAGCGATCGTCACCGGCGGAGCCCGTGATATCGGACGTCAGGTATCTTTGAAATTGGCAGCAATGGGTGCGAATGTCGTCATCAACTATTATGACAATGAAGCCGATGCGAACGAAACGGTAAAGACCATCACAGCGGCAGGCGGCAAAGCGACGGCAGTGCAGGGCGATATGACGAAGTTCGCTGATGCGCAGCGCCTTGTTGCTGAAGGACAAAAAGTGTTCGGCGGCAAGATCGACATTCTTGTGAATGTTGCCGGCGGATTGATGGGACGGCATCAGATCGTGGATATGGAAGAATCCTTTTGGGATGCCGTGATGAATGTGAATCTGAAGAGCGTCTTCTTCGTGACGAAAGCGGTCATTCCCCAGCTGAACGACGGCGGAGCGATCGTCAATTTCTCCACGCAGGCTGTGCATGACGGCGGCGGACCGGGCGCGATAGCATATGCATCCGCAAAAGCCGGCGTGCTGACATTCACACGCGGTTTAGCGAAAGAACTTGGTCCGAAAAAAGTGCGTGTGAACGCAGTCTCTCCCGGAATGATCAATACCACATTCCACAACACGTTCACCAAACCGGAAGTCCGTCAGAAGGTCGCCGGCATGACACCGCTGGGACGTGAAGGGGAAGCATACGAAGTGGCCGATCTGGTGGCATTCCTCTGCTCCGACCGTTCATCGTTCATCAACGGCGAAACGATCCAAATCAACGGCGGACTCTTTTTCGCATAACCGACTGTGTCAATGAAAACAATTGCAACAAAATTTACTATGTCATGTCATTTCGAGTCCCGAATTTGGTCATCATTTGAAGGAGGAA
>CALROS020000093.1:0-6537 GCA_943369855.1 Chitinophaga pinensis
TCTGTGTGACCGGTGTGAGCGGTTCCGGGAAAAGTACACTTGTACACGATATCATCGGCGAAGGTGTGAAGAAACGTCAGAACGGACATATCGGCCGTTTGAGCGGAGTGCATGAAATTCAGGGATGGGAAAAGATCCAGCATCTTGAACTCGTCGATCAGTCACCGATCGGCCGGTCACCCCGTTCCAATCCTGTCACATACATCGGTGTCTTCGACGGCATCAGGGACCTTCTTTCGAAGACTCCCGCGGCAAAGATGCGCGGATATCAGCCCGGATTCTTCTCCTTCAACGTTCCCGGAGGCCGGTGCGACGTGTGCGAAGGGGATGGGCTGCAGAAAGTGGAGATGCAGTTCATGGCCGATCTCTACTTAGTCTGTGAATCGTGCGGCGGAAAACGGTATAAGAAGGAGGCACTTGAAGTACGGTGGAACGGTAAGAATGTCGATGATATTCTCGGCATGACCGTTGAAGAAGCGATCGTGTTCTTTTCCAATCATCCGGACGGGAAGAAGGTCGCACAGAAACTGCAGGTGCTCGACGAGGTCGGACTCGGATATCTTCGTCTCGGACAAGCGGCCACGACACTCTCCGGCGGCGAGGCCCAGCGGATCAAACTTGCGACGCATCTTGTGGAGAAGAAAGAAGGTCATACGCTTTTTATCTTCGACGAACCGACGACCGGTCTGCATTTCGATGATATCACCAAACTGTTGAAATGTTTCACCGCGCTGCTTGATGCCGGTAATTCTCTATTGGTGATCGAACACAATCTCGATGTGATCAAATGTGCCGACTATATTATAGATATGGGTCCCGGCGGCGGAGAGAACGGCGGAAAGATCATTGCATCCGGAACTCCCGAAGAATTGGCTAAAATTCCTCAATCGTACACCGGAACGTTCCTCAAAAAATATTTATAAAGGAGGTTTGCGGAATTCATCCGCGTTATTGATGATTTCTGTTTCAATTTTTCTGCTAAAATGTCATGTGACAGAGGTTACTTCCGCGCCTCAGAATCAAGTCTTTCCTTGTGGCACTTCTGTAAATTTCCTATATTCAATAGATTAGACAGAATTTTTAGGGGCCCTTAGCTCAGTCGGTTAGAGCAGCTGACTCATAATCAGCGGGTCGCTGGTTCAAGTCCGGCAGGGCCCACTCTCTCTATTATATCCACAACGCGAAAGCAGAATTTTGAACGTTCCGTTATTAGACTTAAAGCTTCAATACAACAGTCTCAAAACAGAATTGGATACTGCGGTTCAGAAAGTGATCGAATCGCAGTATTTTATTTTGGGGCCTGAAGTAGAAAAAATGGAACGAATGATGAACGAATACATCGGTTCATCGTTCTCCTATGGAATTTCATCCGGTACAGATGCCTTATTGTTGGCGCTGATGGCCATCGATATACAGCCGGGGGACGAGGTGATCGTTCCGACCTATTCCTTCTTCGCAACGGCAGGAGTGGTTTCACGGCTTCATGCTGTGCCCGTGTTTGTGGATGTCGATCCTGTCACATTCAATATCGATCCGAAGAAGATACCGGCGAAGATCACTCCGCGGACGAAAGCAATCATTCCTGTGCATCTGTACGGACAAAGTGCGGATATGGATCCGATCATGGCAATCGCGAAAGAGCACAAGCTGTTTGTGATTGAAGACGGTGCGCAGGCGATCGGCGTGCAGTATAAGGACGGGCGGAAGGTCGGGACCATCGGCGATATCGGATGTTTCTCATTCTTCCCGAGCAAGAATCTCGGCTGTTTCGGCGACGGAGGTTTGGTGACAACCAATGACCCGAAACTGGCGGAGCGGATGAAGGATCTGCGGGTGCACGGAATGAATCCGAAATACTACCATAAGTACATCGGCGGCAACTTCCGTATCGATGCCCTTCAGGCTGCGGTCATATCGGTGAAGCTGCCTCATTTGGACGGCTGGTCCGCAAAACGGAGAGAGAATGCCGCGCTATATAATGCACTTTTCACTCAGCACGGTCTTGCACGAAAGCCGGGCATAACGGAATTCAGCGCTGACAACTGTGTCTTGCTTCCTGAATCGGTATATCAATCAACCGGCATCAAGAATCATCATATCTTTAACCAATATATCATTCGCGTGGAAAAAAGGGATGCACTGAGGAAATTCATCACGGAAAAAGGGATCGGTAACGACATCTATTATCCCGTTCCGTTCCATGATCAGGAGTGTTTCCAATATCTGCATCAGGGAAAGGATTTCCCGGTTTCCAACAGCGCGGCAGCACATTCACTGGCACTCCCTATCTTCCCCGAATTGACGAAGGAACAGATAGGTTATGTGGTCAGTTCGATCGTAGAATTTTTTCGAAATCGTTGACAAATTCATTAAACTATTTATTGATGCTGGTGCTGAATGTCATTATTAGTAATCGTTTTTATTGATCTATGATATTCTCCTTCAAACATAAAACATGAGAATCTGTTTGTTATGAAAATTACTATTGTTGGAACAGGATACGTAGGCCTAGTCACCGGGACCTGTTTTTCAGAATCCGGTAACCATGTGATTTGTGTCGATAATAATCCGCAAAAACTTGCCAAACTAAAGAATAAAGAGATAACCATCTATGAGCCGGGTCTCGAGATATTATTCCATCGCAACATTCAGCAAAAACGCCTTGAGTTTACAGGCGATCTTAAAAGCGCTGTCATGGAATCGGAGTTTATTTTTCTTTGTCTGCCAACACCGCAAGGTGAGGATGGATCGGCCGACCTCAAATACATTCTTGGAGTAGCTGACGATCTTGGTAAGATATTTGCTGAACACGGTGGTGATGCACAGCAGAAGATCATTGTCAACAAGAGCACGGTGCCGGTGGGGACGGCTAAATTAGTATTCGACGCGATAAAAAAACACGGTGCGAAGAATTTTGATGTCGTCTCTAATCCTGAATTCCTCCGCGAAGGATTTGCCGTGGAAGATTTCATGAAGCCGGACAGGATCGTTATCGGAACAAAGACGAAATATGCAGCGGAGAGGATGAAAGCGCTCTATGAGCCATTCGTCCGTCAGGGGAATCCTATCATCGAAATGGACACGGCGAGTTCCGAAGTGACGAAATATGCGGCGAATTCATATCTCGCCATGCGTATCACTTATATGAATGAATTGGCGAATTTCTGTGTGAAAGTCGGTGCGGATGTCGATCTGATACGGAAAGGGATGGGCTCCGATTCACGGATCGGTAAACGGTTCCTATTCCCCGGTATCGGATACGGAGGCTCGTGCTTCCCGAAGGATGTCAATGCGTTGATCAAAACGTCCATTGATTCCGGTTCGGAGATTCGTCTGCTGACTGTGGTCGATCAGGTGAACAAGAAGCAGAAAGAAGTGCTTGTGAACAAGATCCTGAAATTCTACAACAATGATATCCGCAACAAACATTTTGCGGTGTGGGGGCTTGCATTCAAACCGAATACAGATGATATGCGCGAAGCGCCGTCGGTCGTGATCATCAACAAA
Source organism: Chitinophaga pinensis (assembly GCA_943369855.1). Lineage (GTDB taxonomy): Bacteria > Bacteroidota > Ignavibacteria > UBA10030 > UBA8401 > UBA8401. The sequence continues at coordinate 3,508 of CALROS020000093.1, forward strand.
TTGCTTGAACAAGGGGCGACGGTCGCCGCCTACGATCCGGCGGCGAATGAGACGGCAAAATTCGATCTCGGTGAGACCATCACCTATGCGGATAACGAATATAAGGCGCTGAACAATGCCGATGCTCTTCTGGTGCTGACAGAGTGGAATGAGTTCCGGAATCCCGATTTCAATATAATCCGGGCCACATTGAAACAGCCGGTGATCTTCGATGGACGGAACATCTTCGATCCGGCCAAGATGAAGGAACTTCGGTTCACGTATTTCGGCATCGGCAGAAAACCGGTGATCGTGTCCTAAAGTGATCCGCGAGACCCTTCTGAATGTACGACTGCTTGTAGAGAAAAACACAATCACGAAATCAGAATCCAGCATCGAAGGAAAAATTGTTCAATGAAAACATCAGTGGTCACCGGCGGCGCAGGATTTCTCGGTTCACATTTGTCTGAACGCTTATTGCGCGAAGGCCATAAGGTGATCGTCCTTGATAATCTTCTGACCGGTTCGGTCGGCAATATTGAACATCTGTTCTCTGATCCGAATTTCTCGTTCGTGCAGTATGATGTGACGAATTTCATCCATGTTCCTGGTGAAGTGCATTATGTCTGGCATTTTGCTTCGCCCGCGAGTCCGATCGATTATTTGAAATTCCCCATCCAGACATTGAAAGTGGGATCGCTCGGGACACACAAAGCCCTTGGATTCACGAAAGCGAAGAATGCACGATTCCTGATCGCTTCCACATCGGAATGTTACGGCGATCCTGAAGTGCATCCGCAGGTAGAGGAGTATTGGGGGAATGTGAATCCGGTCGGTCCCCGCGGAGTGTATGATGAGGCGAAACGCTTCGCCGAAGCGATGACGATGGCGTATCATCGGTATCACGGTGTTCAGACGCGCATAGTCCGGATCTTCAACACGTATGGAGAACGGATGAGGGTGGAGGATGGCCGGGCTATTCCCGCGTTCGCTTCTCAGGCATTACGCGGTGAGGATGTGACGGTGTTCGGCGACGGATCGCAGACAAGGAGTGTCTGTTACGTTTCGGATCTGATCGACGGTATTTACCGTTTAATGATGTCCGACTATGCCCTTCCGGTGAACATCGGCAATCCTGAGGAATTGACGATGCTTGAACTTGCAAAGGAGATCATTGCAATGACAAACAGTAAGAGCAGGATCATCTTCAAGGAACTGCCGACCGATGATCCGAAGATCAGACAGCCCGACATCACCAAGGCGAAGAACCTGCTTAGATGGGAACCGAAGGTGCAGCGCGCAGAGGGGTTGAGCAGAACATTGCAGTATTTCCGTACGAGGATATAACATAGGTCACTACGAAATCGTTTTCGGACAACGGTGTGTCAACGATCCCGTCTGTCTTTCACAGTATCAATTCCCGAAACACATTCTGGATTTCAGATGAAAAAATATTTTGATCTTCGTTTCATTGTGTTGCTCATGTTCGTCGGCAATGGATTGCTTGACATCACGGTCCCGCTTCAGGCGCAGCAATTGTCCTCAAAACAGGTGACAGAGGCGAAACGGCAATTGAGTTCGATGAGCCCGGAGGAGATTGATCAAAAGATAAGATCACTCGGCATGACACGGGCTGAAGCTGAAAAACGCGCAAAAGAGAACGGGATCGATCTCCAGTCTTTTTTGCGCGGATCGTCCGACAATCCTGCCGAATCCGGCTCTCCGGTATTGATCCAGAATAGCACGGTCCCACAGATAATCCCTGAAGTGTCTTCTCCCGTGACGGTGATACCGACCTCGGCAAAACACGATATCCCGACGAAGGATGGACTGAATTATTTCGGATACGATATCTTTGCCTCCACACCCTCAGCATTTGAACCGTCATCATCAGGACCTGTCGATCCGGACTATATTCTCGGGGCGGATGATGTTCTCCGTGTGAATGTGTGGGGACAGGTCGAACAGCAGCTGGAGACAGTGATCGATAAGGAAGGAAGAATCTTTATCCCGTCGGTCGGCCCCGTGGTCCTGTCCGGTTCAACGTTGGAGGAGGCAAATAAGATTGTGACACGTCAGATGTCACGTTCGATCCAGGGACTCACCTCATCACCAAAGACGGTATGGCTGGATATAACTCTGGCAAAAGTGAAGCCAAAACGAGTTTTCATAATGGGAGAAGTGGCCAATCCCGGCGGATACACCGTCGGCAGTAATTCGACCATCTTCAATACCCTATTTGCTGTTGGTGGACCGACCGTCAATGGAAGTCTTCGTGAGGTTCGGTTAATCCGGGATAATAAAACCATCGCGAAAGTCGATCTTTATCTCTATTTGACGGGCGCTGAGAAGAACAATGATGTTCGAGTGCAAAATAATGACATCATCTTTGTACCAGTTCGGAAGAATACGATTTCTATCTCGGGGGAAATTCGCCGGCCGGGGATATATGAACTCCTTCCGGGAGAGAATCTGAAGCGGTTGACAGAGTTTGCGGGAGGGACGACACCCACCTCGTATCTTGAACGAGTGCAGATCGAGCGGATCATCCCGATGAAGGAACGAAAGAAACTGGAATTGGAAAGAGAATTCCGTGATGTGAATTTCCGCGATATCATGTTGAAGAATGCGGATGTGACGTTGTCCGACGGGGACAAGGTCACGGTGTTCCCGGTGCTGTCAGAGGTGAGGAATTTTATCACGATCACCGGAGCGGTGAACAAACCCGGCCGCTACCAGCTGATGCCCAAAATGAAACTGCTCGATCTCATCATTGCCGCCGACAGTCTTCGGCCGGATGTCTATTCGATTCGCGGTGAATTGACACGGTTCGACAATAAGACTTTAAGGAGATTTTCGATACCGTTCTCGTTGACATCCGTACTTCAATTGGATGCGAATTCGAATATGCTGTTGGAACCGATGGATGAAGTAATGATCCACGATGTCGGGATCTCTCAGGAGACGTTCGAATTTGTGGAGATCTACGGCAGCGTCAAGAATCCAGGACAGTACATGCTGACGAAGAATATGACCTTGACCGATGTGCTG
>CALROS020000094.1:0-6488 GCA_943369855.1 Chitinophaga pinensis
GCTCCATCCTTCCGACTTGAAATTCATCCTCGTCGATCCGAAGAAGATTGAATTGAATCTGTATGAGAAACTGAAGAACCATTATCTTGCCGTATCGCCGGATATCGATGAGAGGATCATCACACAATCGCAGAACGCTGTGCTTGTCCTGAAATCATGCGTGATCGAGATGGAAAAACGGTACGATCTGCTGGCCTCTGCCGGTGTGCGTCATGTGACGGACTATAATGCACGCATCAAGGACGGACGGCTGAAAGGGAAGGATACCGAGACGATCAAGCATCGTTTCCTGCCGTATATCGTCGTTATTGTGGATGAACTTGCCGACCTGATGATGACCACGGCGAAGGAAGTGGAAGAATCCATCGCCCGTATCGCACAGCTTGCCCGTGCGGTCGGTATCCATCTCGTGCTGGCAACTCAGCGACCTTCGGTGGATGTGATCACCGGTGTTATCAAAGCGAATTTCCCGTCCCGTATCGCGTATGCGGTCTCATCCAAGATCGATTCACGGACGATCCTGGACGGCAGCGGTGCGGAACAGTTGATCGGACGCGGAGATATGCTGTATCAATCCTCCAGCAGTCCCAAAGCGATCCGTATGCAGAACGCGTATATCTCTACGGAAGAAGTGGAAGGGATCGTAGAGCATATCGGCAAGCAAAAAGGGTACAGCAAAATGTATGAACTTCCTTCCGCACTTGAGAAGAAAAAAGGGGGCGGCGGAAGCGGCGGCGGTGACCGCGATGAATTATTCGAAGAAGCGGCACGCATCATTGTCCGTCATCAGCAGGGTTCTGTTTCACTGCTCCAGCGGCGGCTGAGCGTCGGGTATTCCCGCGCAGCGCGTTTGGTGGACCAATTGGAAGATGCCGGTATTGTCGGACCGTTCGACGGCAGTAAAGCACGCGAAGTGATCATCGAAGATGAATCGCAATTGGAAATCATTTTGAAGAGTCTATAACTGATGATGAAGACCATTGCGATCCTCGTGATATTCCTCGGGACCATGTCGGCCCAGGATCTTTCTCCCGCAGCCGTTCTGGAAAATGTCCGCGCTCAGTATTCCCATATGAATGACGTTTCTGCATTGTTCACACAGAATGTGAAAATGAAATTCAAACGGAGCGGACAATCCGCAACGGGGATGGTGAAGATCAAAACAGGGAACCGGTACCGTCTGGAGACAGAACAGCAGACGATCGTGACGGACGGCAAAACGATCTGGATGTATAATCCCCGCACCAAGCAGGTCCTGCGTGATATGTACAAGCAGAACCGTGTTCAATTCTCTCCCGATAAATTCCTTCTCGGTCTACCGAAAGAATTTACCGCACTCTCACTCGAAAAAGATTCCTCTGATATCATTTTAACGCTCCAGCCATCGCAATCAGGTACGACCTCATCAATGATGACCGGTCTGAGAGTATGGGTCAATCCGGTGACATGGATGTTTCATAGTCTTGAGATCACCGATAAGAACTCTACGGTCACTCGGTTCGATCTGACGGATATCCGATTCAATAAAGGGATCGCCGATGCCGAATTCATGTTTACGGTAACTCCGGAAATGAAGGTCGTTGATATGCAGTCGTTGAAATAACCCCGCACAATGAGATCAATCGTAAAAAATAGCCTCAGCACGCTGTTCAGTATCCTGTTATCCGGATTGTTCCTGTATCTGGCGTTCCGGGGGAAGGATATCGGAATGCTCTGGCGTTCGCTGATCGAGGTCCCATGGGGGTGGTTCGTGCTGCTCTTTGTCGGGAGCGCACTGAGTCATGTGCTGCGGGCTTGGAGATGGAAGTACCTGCTGTATCCGATCAAACAGGATGTCTCGCTGAGGAATTCCTTCTCCGTGATCATGATCGGATATCTGATCAACAATGTGGTGCCGAGACTGGGTGAGTTCGTCCGTCCGTATTCCATGAAACGGCTGGAAGGGATCTCCCGCAGTGCGACCATGGGAACGATCGTCCTAGAACGGATCCTGGACCTGGTGACTTTTGCAATGTTCGTGTTGACGGTCTTTGCAATGTACTCGCATCAATTTGTCATTTGGTTCCCGTCCATGGCTAACTTTGAATGGCTGTTTGTTGCCGGAGCGGCGGTGATGATGATCGTCTTTATCCTGATGTTCCTGAAAGCAGAGATGATGCTGCAGTTCGCGAAGAGATTCCTTGGTCTTCTGCCGGTGAGGATGCGCATGACAGCGGAGAAGATCTTCGATTCATTCATCACCGGATTCCAGGCGTCGAAATATCCCGGCAATTATTTCATGATCGCCGTTACAAGTATCCTTATCTGGCTTTCCTATATCGTTCTGCTGTATGTGCCGTTCTTTATTTATGATTTCTCGAGGAACCCCGAGATCAATTTCGGCGCGGCAGCGGTCCTGAATGTGGCGTCGGGATTCGCATTTGCTCTGCCCACACCGAGCGGTATCGGAAGCTATCATGCCTTCACACTGTTTGCATTGACAGAGATGTTCAAGGTTGATCCCGCTGAGGCGTTGAGCTATGCAGTGTATACGCATGCGGTCGGTTTTTTGACCACTACGATCCTTGGACTCTATTTCTTCATTGTGGACAAGATGCATGTTGGAGATGTTGTTGCGCCGAATGATACAGATGAGAACCGGTCATGAGATCCATCGCACTGTTGTTCATAGCGGCGTCGATCGGACTGTCTCAGCAGCATGGGCAGCGGCAGATCGCAACGGAGCGAGAGAATACTCCTTCTATTTTCGGAGGAATGGGAGTCCACTTGGTTTCGGCATATGATGTCGTCAATTACATCAATGCAATCACGACCCAATCACAGCGTGTGAATGACTTTGGGACAGCGGTGGATTTTTTCGGTGGAATAGATTTTCCGATCGGTCCCGACTGGGGTATTTCGCTGGAGCATTCGTATCTCTTCAAAACGTACACGGTGCCGGGAAATCTCGGCGGTGTCTATGATCTGTATTATTCGATCCAAGCCCCATCCATTCTGCTGCAAAAAGTGATGAAAGGGAAAGGGTATTTCGTGAAGTTCTCCGGCGGCGGAGGTTATCATTTCGGATCGATGTCGCAAAAGGTCTCAACGTTCGGAGTGACGACGGAATATACAGCACGCGGGATCGGCATTGTGTTGGATGCTGTTGCCCAGACCGCATTCGGTGATGATACATACGGATATATCGGCGGCTCGACGGGCTGGGGATTTCTTGGACCATTGAAAGAGGGGAACGGGAATAGTTTGAAGATGCCGCGCACGGGAGCGGAAGTGTCCTTGAGCTATTTTCATGCCGGTATCCGGTTCGGGATTGTACAATATTTATAACAGGACAACAATCAATAACACAAGGGGAACATGAAATATCTTCAACTTATTCTGTGCGTATTCATTCTGTGCGCGCAATTCACCGATGCTCAAAAAAACAAGCCCACCACTAAAAAAGGAAAGACACCAGTGAGCGAACAACAACCGAATCCGAAAAAAGGATTTGTCGTCATTCAGACAAGTCTGGGAAACATCACCATTCAGCCGAATGATTCCGCCGCACCGAAGCATTCCGCCAACTTCCGCAAACTCGCGAAAGAAGGGTTCTACGACAGCACGACCTTCCACCGTGTCATTCCGAATTTCATGATCCAGGGGGGCGATCCGAACTCGAAGAACGGCGACCGCAGCACCCATGGCATGGGCGGACCGGATTACCGCATCGATGCAGAGATCGGTCTCTCACATGAACGCGGAGTGATCGCCGCAGCGCGTCAGGGTGATCCGATCAATCCTCAGCGGATGTCCAACGGCAGTCAGTTCTATATCACCGTCGTTCCGACGACATTCCTGGACGGACAGTACTCCGTGTTCGGCAAGGTCGTTGAAGGGATGGATGTTGCCGATAAGATCGTTGCCGTGCCGAGAGATGCGCGCGATAATCCGCTCGAAAAAGTGATGATCATTAAAATGACCGTGATCGAGTAACCGATCCTCGCAGAAGGACTGATGTAGTACATTCCATGGCAAAGACCAAAGAAAAATTCGATGTGGAACCGTTCATTGCTTCCTTCAAGAAGGGACAGTTCGCCCCGATGTACTTTTTCTGCGGTGAGGAGACCTTCCTGATCGATGAAGTGGTCGAGGCGCTCATCAAACACGCCGTGGATCCATCGATGAAAGAATTCAATTTCGACCTTATCCACGGGAGTGAGATCGACGGAAAGAAGATCGTCTCGCTTGCATCCTCTTATCCGATGATGGCGGACCGCAGGGTCGTGATCATCAAAGACTTCGATAAAGTGAAGGAAAAGGATGCACTGGAGGCATACGCGGAACAGCCATCGGCTACGACAACGCTCGTAATGATCGCACACTCCGCGGATCTGAGAAAGAAACCGTACAACACATTCAAAAAACTCGGGATCATTCACGAAGCATCGCCGCTGCGGGATTATGAGATCAACGCATGGATCGAATCCCGCTTGAAACGGATGAAGCGGTCGATGGAGCCCGCGGCGGTGCAGCTCCTGGCAAATTATGTCGGCAGTTCGATGCGAGAACTGACGAATGAGATCGAGAAGGTCCTGCTGACGATCCCCGAAGGAGCTGCGATCACAGCGAAGGATGTTGAACGTGTCGTCGGTGTCTCGCGCGAATTCACGCCGTTCGAACTTTCCAACAAGATCGCGGAAAAGAAGACCGCTAAAGCGATGGAGATCGCCGACCGCCTCATCGGTTCCGGCGAGAGTCCGGTAGGATTGATCGCCGTGCTGACGCTGCATTTCATCAAACTGTGGAAGATCCAGGATGCTGTCCGGCAGAAAAAGAGCGAGCAGGAGATGCTGCAGTTCACCTACCGCAATTCCTATGCATTGAAGGAGAGTCTTGAACAGCTGAGGAATTTCCGTCCCGCCGAGATCGAGAACGTGTTCGCACTTCTCGCAGAAGCCGATCTTTCCGCCAAATCCGGCGGAGATGCAAAACTGATCATGTCAAAATTGATCTCAGAGATCGTCTCCGGAACGGCCGCCCAACAGGAAGAAGCTGTGGTGCTATGAGACTCTTTGCGCCCCCGACATCAGAGGAATGGCTGTTCATTGTGGTCATCTTTTTCCTTGTCGGCATGATGGTCGCGGCGGCGGAACTGATCCGGCGTCTGCTCAAAGGCGGATCGGAGGTCACCCGGAAGTTCGTCCACATTGTTGCCGGTGTACTGATGATGTGTTCGCCGTTCGTCTTCAACTCCGGTATCCCTGTTCTGACCATCACCGGGATCATGGTCGTCGCCACATTCCTTTCCATCAAACTTGATGTCCTTAAAAGTCTTCACGGGATCGACCGCTCATCCTACGGCACGACATATCACCCGCTCTCTTTTTTCCTTCTGGTCCTCCTTTTTTGGGATGTTTCACCGGTCATTTTGACCATCTCCATTTCGATCCTCGCCATACCTGACGCACTTGCAGCCATGGTCGGACAGCGGGTGAAGAATCCGCATTTCATTGAACTCGACCTGGAACGGAAGACGGTGGAGGGGACGATGACGATGTTCGTATCATCATTCCTCTGCATCTTCGGACTCTTCGAATATTTCCACATTCAGCCCGCAGCTCCTGTGTTTATCGTCGTCCTTGTGATCTCGATGTTCGTGACCGGGTGGGAGTTGATCAGTTTCAAAGGATCGGACAATCTGACGGTCCCGATGAGCGCCGCATTCCTTCTCTATTATTTCATGTTCCCGACACCGGTCCATCTTTCCGAGCAAATGATCCTAGCGACGGTGCTTGGAGTGCTGATCGGACTATTCTCCTATTATTTCAATTTTCTCTCACTCAGCGGGAGCGTTGCAACGTTCCTTCTTGCGACCATCGTCTTCGGCATCGGCGGCTGGATGTGGACGATGCCGATCCTGACATTCTTCATCGCTTCGAGTCTCCTGTCCAAATATGGAAAAGCAAAGAAGAAAAAACTCGAGCTCATTTTTGACAAATCAAGCAAGCGTGATTCGGGACAAGTAGCGGCAAACGGCGGGTTGGCCGGACTCATTGTCATGTTGTGGTATTCTTTCCCCGAGAGGGATGAGTTCTACGTTCTCTATCTTGCATCGATCGCCGCCGTTACGGCTGATACATGGGGAACGGAGATCGGAACACTGCTGAAAGGAAGACCGCGCTCCATCATTACCTTCCGTCCTGTCGATATCGGCACGAGCGGCGGTGTTTCATCGGCGGGATTCATCGGCGGTGCGCTCGGTGCCGGATTGATCGTCGTCTCGGCTGCCGTATTTGAACCATCCTTCATCTCGTGGAGCATTTCAATGAAACTGATCCTCAGCGGTGTGATCGGTTCAGTCGTGGACAGTCTGCTCGGTGCAACGATACAGGCACAATATCGTACGGAGGACGGAAAAGTGACCGAACGAACTGCGGTGCACGGCGTTCCGACAACACTTGTGCGGGGAGTCCGATGGATGAATAACGACCTTGTCAACCTCTGCT
>CALROS020000095.1:0-6487 GCA_943369855.1 Chitinophaga pinensis
CAATATCATCAGAACGGTCAGCCGCATTATTTTGTGAATTGTCCCTTGAATTCGCTCCAGCTGGAATCCTTCTTTGTCTCAAAATCCACCCAGCGGTAGATGGACCAGACATTGTTCTTGTTCGGCGCCATAAATAATTCGCTTCGTCCTGTGAACTGTTTGGTCGTCGAGCGTGAGTGCGGGATGAAGACCACATAATCGACCGTATATGCTGCAGAATCAGACTGGAACTGGACCGATGATACGGTCGTGAACGAGAGCTGGGGTGATGAAAGATTCCCGATCTCGGTGACGGCATTCCGGAAGTAATCCGATTCGGAATTCTTGTTCCATGACAGGAAGACCGCTCCGTACCGAGCATAGGCAGACTGCGTGGCGATGAATCGGAATGTTGAATCGGCGAACAGCTTTCCGTATTCCTGAAGATTCTTCTGTTGGAACGAGGTCGTAAAATTGGAAATGAGCATGGAAGGGGATGTTGCCGGCTGAAGCGTTTGGTTATCCGTTAACGGATTCTCGGGATCGCGCGTGTCGAACAGATTGCAGGAGAGCAGGAATAGGGAGAGCGCTGCAATATAGAATCCGTTAGAGCGCAACCCGTCCCTCCAATGCGCGTGTGAGCGTGGCTTCATCCGCGAATTCGAGATCACTTCCGATCGGGAGTCCGCGTGCGATACGGGTCACTTTGATGGAGAGCGGCTTCAGCAATTTTGCGAGATAGAGTGTGGTCGTTTCTCCTTCCACATTCGGATTGAGCGCAAGGATGATCTCCTGCACATCATCGTGGAGCCGCTTGAGCAGTTCGCGGACCTTCAGATCCTCCTGACCGACTCCGTCCAGCGGTGAGAGAGCGCCGACGATTACGTGATAGAGTCCATTGAACTCGTGTGTCTTTTCCACCGCAATGACATCATTCGGTTCTTCCACCACACAGATCACTTTGCGGTTCCGTTTCTGGCTGGAACAGATGGAGCATGGATCACTTTCTGTGATATTGAAACAGACCGTACAGTACCGGACCTTATCCTTCACATCGATGAGCACTTTGGAGAATGCCACGACCTCTTCCCGCGGCATCTTCAGGATGTGCATGGCGAGGCGCTGCGCCGTCTTGCGGCCGATACTCGGAAGTGAGGCGAATTCTTCGATGAGCTGTTCGATAGTTTCTGAAGTAAAGATCATTATTCGCCGGTTATGATGATTGCAAAATTACAGGATTGTAAGATTTAATGTCTGACATCCGGTTATCTGATGTCTGTATTCTGCTTCTAGCCGAACATTTCCTGTTCCACTTCCTGGAAGATGATGTGGCCGATAGTGATGTGGCCTTCCTGGATCCGCTGAGTGTCGTTGGACGGGACAACGATAGCAAGATCGCACAGTTCCTTTGCTTTTCCGCCGTCCTTCCCGAGGAATCCGATGGTGACCATCTTCATCTCGCGTGCTTTCATATACGCATTGTTCACACTCGGTGAATTTCCGCTGGTGGAAATACCGATCAATACATCCCCTTCGTTTCCGAGAGCTTCAATGGAGCGGGCGAAGACATTATCATATCCGATATCGTTTGCGCCGGCGGTCAGATTCGATGCATCGGTCGTAAGAGCGATCGCGGGGAGTCCGGGACGCTTGATGTTTGGGGAAAGACGGATGACGAATTCCGTGGCAAGATGCTGAGCATCCGCTGCGCTTCCGCCGTTGCCGCAAAGCAATACTTTCTTCTTGTTCTTGAACGCCTGGATGATGATGTCGATCGCTTTGGAAATGTCGCCGTTACAGTGTTCGGCGATCTTCAGTTTCGTCTCAGCACTTGCTTTGAGAGAATCCTGAATGAACGATTGACGGTAGACGAGCGTAAGAGGTAAATGGGCCATAGTTTTTGAGAATCGGTGGAAAAAAACGTAAGAAAATATTTGATACTGGATACTAGCAGCCGGATCCAGCATCTAGTATCCAGTATCTCATTGTTTTTATGAATGGTTATTTGTTGTGGATCGCTGCTGCAAATTCTTTCACGAGATTCGCGCTTCCGTCCTTTTCAAGTACGGTCCCGGTGACGATGAATTTCGCTCCTGCGCGGACCTTCCTGTAAGCGTCCTCGGGAGTTCGGAGACCGCCGCCGACGATGAGCGGAACGGAGCAATACTTTGCCACTGCGCCGATCATCTCTTCGGGAACCGATTGTTCAGCTCCGCTGCCCGCTTCGAGATAGATCATTTTAAAGCCGAGGATCTCCGCTGCGAGTGCATGAGCAACAGCGATATCCGGTTTGTGGCGGGGAAGAGGACGGGTGTTGCTCATGAACTCCGCCGATGTTGTTCTGCCCGATTCCACAAGCATATACGCAGTAGAGATCGCTTCGAGTCCGATCTTTTTCACGATCGGAGCAGCGAGGACCTGGCTGCCGATGAGATGCTCAGGATTCCTGCCGCTGATGATGGACAGGAACAGGAGTGCATCCGCTTCTTTGGAGATCTGCATCAGTCCACCCGGGAAGATCACCGTCGGCACATTCGTGTGCTTTTTGATAGTGGTGATGCAGCGTTCGAACGAATCATCGACGATCAGACTTCCGCCGACGAGGAAACCGTCCACACCGTCCGCCGTTGCCTGCTCGACGAATGCAGGAAGCTTCTCATTCGCGATCTTGTCCGGATCGATCAGGACGAGGTACGCTGCTCCTTTCGCTTTGGATGAAGCGAGTAATTTCTCGTAGATGGACATCAGCTGAGCATTCCTTTCACCACATCAGCGAAGTTCTTCAACGATTCGTCAAGTTTTGCAACATCCTTACCGCCGGCAGTAGCGAGATGCGGTTTTCCGCCGCCTCCGCCGTTCAATTGTTTTGCCACAACGCCGACGATCTTTCCGGCCTGGAGATTCTTCGACTTTATGAGGTCATCGCTGACAACGCAGACAAGCGCGACCTTCTCATCGATCACCGAAGCGAGGAGACCGACACCGCTGCCGAGTTTTCCGCGGAGCGTGTCACCGAGGGATTTCAACGCCTCATTATCAGCAGCTGCGATCTTGGAACTGACCACTTTGAATCCATCGATGGTCTGCGCCGATGTGATCAGCGCATCGATGTTACCGCTGGCGGACTGGACGGCGGCTTTCGCCTTCTCTTTCTCGATGATCTTCTTCTTGTCGCTCAATTCGAGGATGTAATTCTCAAGAGCCTGGAACCGTGCAAGCTGGTCCGCGAATTCTTTCTTCAATTCATCGGTGACGATATTCTGCGGGATCTCGGGAATATCCTCGAATTTGCGGAGCTTCGTGTCGAGTCCGAGTGCAAGCTCATTCGTGAACGGCGATGCGGCACCGAGTGCGTCGTGCATGGACTGGATATCGTCGATGACATCGTAAGCGTATTCGATACGGTCGCGATATGTTTTGTTCTGAAGTTTCAGATATTCAACGGCATTGTCGTTCGTGAGTGCTTCCACGCGCCGGACGCCGCTGGCGCTGCTCGATTCGGTGCGGATCTTGAAGAAACCGATCTCACTCGTATTCTTTACGTGGATTCCGCCGCAGAATTCTTTGCTGAACTCGCCGTATTGCACAACATTAACGCGGTCTCCGTATTTGTCCCCGAAGAACATCAGAGCGCCCATCTTCTTCGCATCATCGAACGGGATTGCGCGGTGATGCTGAAGCATGATATTCTCTTTGATCTTCTCGTTGACGATGTTCTCGATCTCCGTCATTTCCTGTTCACTCATCTTCGCAAAATGGGCGAAGTCGAACCGGAGATATTCGGGAGACACGAGGGATCCTGCCTGATGCACATGGTTGCCGAGCGTCTGGCGCAGTGCGGCATGCATCAAATGCGTAGCCGTATGATTGCGCATAATGGAATAGCGGCGTTTCGGATCGACCTTTGCTTCTGCTTCGTAGCGGGCGGAGTATTTCGGAAGGTCGGTCCCCAGAATGTGGACATGGACTTTACCGCTCTTCTGCGTATCAACAACCGGGAATGATTTTCCATCGATAACGATCTCGCCCGCATCGCCGAGCTGTCCGCCCGATTCAGCATAGAACGGAGTCGCATTCAGCACAACAAGATTCTTTTCCGCGCTCAGGATCGCCGCCTTGGTGGAGGTCAGGTCGTATCCGAGGAATTGGAATTCCTTCTCGAACAGTTCTGTCGGGAAATGTTTCGAATTCTCTTTGCTTTCCGCTGCAATGCGTTCGCTTTCGGAAACATCCGCGCCGCCGTGCAGTTTTGATTCGCGTGAGCGTTCGCGCTGTTCTTCCATCAATTGGGCAAATGTTGTCGCATCAACGGAGAGACCGCGTTCGGAACAGATAAGCTGCGTCAGATCGAGCGGGAACCCGAACGTATCGTACAACTTGAATGCCGCTTCGCCGGGGAATACTTTGGATTGTTTCAATCCTTCAACGGTCTGCTCGAAGATCTCCAGTCCGCGGTCCAGCGTTTGATTGAAACTCTCTTCTTCACTTTTAATGACACGTTCGATATGCGCCTGATGTTCTTTGATCTCGGGGAACACATCGCTCATCGTATCGACAAGCGTCTGCACCAATTTATACATGAACGGTTCGCGCAGTTCCAATTTACGTCCCCACCGCGATGCGCGGCGGAGGATCCGGCGGAGAACGTAGCCTCGTCCTTCGTTGGACGGAGTCGCACCGTCACCGATAGCGAACGTGAGTGCGCGGATATGGTCCGCGATCACGCGCATGGCAACGTCCACATCAGAGTGACTCGCCTTATATTCGATCTTCGAGATCTCGGCAACGCGGGAGATGATAGGAGTGAAGACATCGGAATCATAATTCGACGGGAATCTCTTGAAGTCGGTCTTCATCGATTCCATCACCGCACAGACACGTTCGAATCCCATTCCGGTGTCGACATGTTTCGCGGGAAGTTCCGTGAGTGAGCCGTCTGCATTCCTGTTGTATTGAATGAACACGAGATTCCAGATCTCGATCAGTTCCGGTGAACCGGCATTGACCATTGCTTCCGGTGCGTCGCCGCGCTGGGTTAGGTCAATATGGATCTCGGAGCAGGGACCGCAGGGGCCGCTGTCTCCCATTTCCCAGAAATTCTCTTTGTCGCCGAAACGGAGGATGCGTGAAGGATCGATGAACTGTTCCCAGATCTTCGCCGCTTCCTCGTCCGTTTTATAAACGGTGATCCAAAGACGTTCTTTCGGCATCTTCCACACCTCGGTGAGGAGTTCCCATGCCCATGCGATCGCTTCCTTCTTATAATAGTCACCGAAGGACCAGTTACCGAGCATCTCGAACAGTGTGTGGTGATAGGTATCGCGTCCTACTTCTTCAAGATCGTTGTGCTTGCCGCTGACGCGGATACATTTCTGCGTATCGGCAGCGCGGGTATAATCCCGTTTTCCTGTTCCGAGGAATATTTCCTTGAACTGGTTCATTCCGGCGTTCGTGAACAAGAGTGTCGGATCGCCGTGAGGAATGACCGGAGCACTGTGAACGATGGTATGCTGCTTGGATTTAAAGAAATCCAGAAATGATTGTCGTATTTCGCGAGATGTCATATTAGTAATAGGTTATTGGCCACGCCCGCCTGATCAATGGACCACCTTGAGGCGGCGGGCAGGGAGAACACAGAGTATAAAATTAGGTCAGACTTCGACCTGAGTCATTAATTCAATTTCTTCTAAAATACTGGTCACTTGCAGGCATTTCACCAGATCGCCGGTGTACACACACGATTTCCCGGTATCGTGCACTTCCCACGTCATTTTTTCCGCTGTCGGGAAGTCGCAGCCGGTCGCTTTCATGATCTGACTTATCACTTCGTCGAATGTGTGCACTTCGTCATTGAAGAGGATCGTCCGTGCAGGATGCTGGACTTTCACCTCGTCGATGACCTCTTCTTCGGTCTGTGGATTGTGCTCTGCCATGATTTGTGATAATTAAACACTAAAATACGTAAAAAATGAGGGATGAGCAAGAATAGGAGAATATTGTACAGCGGTATATTTGAGAAGATGATCAGGTAACATCAGTTTCTATTACCGTGGTTTGAATTTTTTCAATTCTTGCAGACAACTGTAAGTCTATGTATATTTAGCAAAAATCTACCAACCATACCAATAAACTGAAAGAACACTTTCATGATTTTTGACTTAGAAATGATCAAAAAAGTCTACGTCGGATACGGCTCCAAAATTGCCGCCGCGCGGGGACTGGTCGGCCGTCCGCTGACACTTACCGAAAAGATCCTGTATGCTCACTATTTTGAAGCTCCTACCAAAGCCGCTGAACGCGGAAAGAGCTATATCGACTTTGCTCCGGACCGTGTTGCGATGCAGGATGCAACGGCGCAGATGGCGCTGTTGCAGTTCATGTCAGCAGGACGCAAATCGGCTGCAGTTCCTTCGACCGTTCACTGCGATCACTTGATCCAGGCGGAAGTCGGCTCGGTCAGCGATCTTCAGAAAGCGAACACTGACAATAAGGAAGTGTATCAATTCCT
>CALROS020000096.1:0-6475 GCA_943369855.1 Chitinophaga pinensis
TCATCGATTATTACATGTAGCTGGTGATGGGATTCGATTATGATTCGTACGACAAACTGAGCGGAACTCCGTACTTCCGAAAAGCTTCTCTGATCTGTTCTCAGGCGCCGTCCAGTGCCACCGGCTGGGACAGAGCATCGGGATCGACCTACAGCAAATATAATTATACCGAAGAGTTACTGAATCCGACGAATCAATCGTTCCGGGAAGGATGGCATGCGTATCATTTCCGCGGACTCGATCTTCTGGCGACGAAACCGGAAAAAGGATATGACAACATCCTCTTAATGGTGAACAATATAAAAGCACTCAAACAGAATTCAAACCCAAGATCATTGCTGTTCAAGATCTTCTTTGATACGAAGTACGGAGAATTGGCGGAGGTGTTCAAGGGGTATAACGACAAGAATGTCTATCAAACACTGATCCAGGTGGATCAGGCGCATCAGACATCCTATGAAGAAGCTGCAGGTTCGCGGTAACCGCCAACCTGTTGCGGCAATAGATTTTTACTCTCCCCACTCGAGAACTTCGAGTTTCACGGAGGCGGTTCCGGTCTTCATCATCTCTAACGCTTCTGCTGCACCGAGCGAAAGGTCCATGATCCGTTCCAGTTTGAACGGTCCCCGGTCATTCACCCGCACAACACACGATTTTCCATTCTCGGTATTCGTCACCCTCACCTTCGTCCCGAACGGGAATGAACGGTGTGCTGCAGTGAATCCATGCATATCATAGGTCTCACCGTTCGCGGTCTTCTTTCCGTGGAAATCATGCGCGTAATATGATGCGATCCCTTCGTACGTGACCGCTTTCCCGTTGGATGCGGCGGCGGCGGGACGCGATGAATTCACTTTCGGTTCAACGAAACGGTCCTTGGTGAAGCGCGGAGAGGAAGCACAGGAGGATAGAATTGCCGCAGCTAAAATTCCAAAAAACAAATTCCAAATCCCAAAACGCATTTCGGACATGCGGAGTTTGGAATTTGGAACTTGGAAATTGTTCTTTGCTCTTCTAGAGGTATTCATTCATCTGCTTGCGTTTCAGCTGATCGACGATCTCTTTCACGTCCTGCGATGCCCCCTTCTTGCAGACAAGAATGGCATCGGGAGTGTTGATGACAATGACATCTTCCAGTCCTACGACTGCGATCAGTTTATCCTGTGTATGCACGTAGGTATTCTTTGAATTGACGGGAATGACCTTGCCGTGCAGATAATTTCCGTTCTCATCCTTCGGCGAAATGCGGTTGACCTCATCCCACGAACCGAGGTCGTTCCAGCCGAAATCCCCTTTCACCACGTAGACACGGGCAGCTTTTTCCATCACGCCGTAATCGATGGAGATGCTGCGGATGATGCCGTAGGCGGATTCAAGGTTCTGTTCGAACAACGGGGTACCGATGGAAGGCTGAAGATTCACCAGCTGCGCATGAAGTTCCGGCAGACTGCGCTGGATCTCATTCAGGATGGTATCAACGCGCCAGATGAACATTCCGCTGTTCCAATAGAAATCGCCGCTCTCCAGGAAACTCACTGCGGTGGCATAATTCGGTTTCTCGGCAAAGGTCTTCACTTCGAACACACCGCTGATATTCACCGGAAGTGTCTCTTCGCTCTTGTCCTTTGCCTGAATGTATCCGTAACCTGTTTCGGGATGTGTGGGATGGATGCCGATGGTCACAAGCCCGGCGGTGATCTGAGCAACTTCGGATGCACTCTTCAGAACCCGGATGAATTCTTTTTCATTGGCGATGATATGGTCCGCCGGCAGAACGACCATGATCCCTTTCGGGTCAAGCCGCTCGATGAAGAGCGCCGCCAATCCGATACAAGGAGCAGTATTGCGTCCGACCGGTTCAACGATGATATTCTCCACCGGAACATTCGGCAGCTGTTTGATAATGGCGTTGCGCTGGAGTTTGTTCGTTACGACGAACACATTCTTCTCATCCACAAAACCTGCCAGCCGCTTCACCGTATTCTGGATCATCGTTCCTTCGCCGACGATCTCGAGCAGCTGTTTCGGATTCTTCTCGCGGCTTCTCGGCCAGAAACGTGAACCGACACCGCCGGCCATGATCACTGCATAGATGGTCTTTTCGTTTTCCATAATCATTTCTTCGCTAAAAGTTCTTTGGGATCACTGATGTATGCAGTGATGTTCTTTACTAACGTGATGCCTCCCGAAGGAGCGCGTAATGCATTCATGAACCGGTCGCCGATGTCGTGCACAATGTCCGCAAACGCATCACTGCGGATCTTTCCCTGCTCATCCGTATAGGCGATCAGCCGGAGGATCGCGTCAAAAAGATCCTGCACGATCACATTATTGCTCATCTTTGCCAGATCCTGTCCAGCTCGGATGGTCACACGAATGACTGCCATGGCGATCGGGCGTTCGTTGGACTGTTTATCGCTGAATTCGATGGACGATTGCGCGATCCGTTCCGATGATTCGAACAGTTCCGGCGTCATTGATTCCGCCAACGAAGGAGTGGCCGCACCGGGCGAAGGATCTGAAGACGCTGATACTGCCGAAGCGGCTGAGAAGTCTGTTGATAGTGAATTGCTCCAGTCAGGCTCCGTCATCGATTCTACCACTGGTTCAGAGGGCATCTGAAATTCCGGCTGTGCAGCTTCGTCGATCGACGACGTTGATGGTGCAGAGTGATAACTCGTTCCGATGAATTCATCATCCGTCAGCTGGATGTTCTGCTGGACGGGACGGACCGGCGCTTCGAACGTGCGGGAGAAATCCGGCATATCGAACGGCTGATTGAGGAACGCTTCGAACAGTTTCTCGTTCAGCAGCAGAACGTCACTCTCGAATTGTTCAGGAGCAAAATAGTCATTGGAACGCTTGGTCCGTTCGAGAAGCCATTCCATCGCCAATGCACATTTGCCGAAGCCCTGCACTCCCAATAACGAATCGACTTCACGGCTGATGGAACCGGTCGATTCGAACCGGTTCAGCAGTTTGGTCAGCTTCGCACCGTGCGCGGGAATGAGACTATCCGTCAGTCCGTTGCTCGTTCTGCGCAATGCCCGTAAAAAATATTCTTCGTTACTTTCCATTGATATATCTTCTTGGTACGCGCTGTGAGACAGCGCAGGTGACTTCATACGGGATGGTTCCGACCGCAGCAGCGATCTGCCATGCATCGATCGTCCGCGGACCGCTCTTTCCTATCAGCACGACTTCATCGCCGATTTTCACGGTATCATTCCCGACATCGACCATGATCTGATCCATGCAGACTGTGCCTGCAACGGGATATTTCTTCCCGTTAATGAGCACGGATGCCTTATTCGTTAATGTACGAAAATATCCGTCAGCATATCCAACTGTAATGCTCGCGATGGACGTTTTTCGCGAAGCGATATATCGGCGCGCATAACTGATGCTCGTCCCCTTCTCGACACTTTTTACAAAACCGACACGGCCTTTCAGGGACAGGGCTGGACGGATCGAGACCGTTTTGCGGGTCTCCAACGAAGGGAGATATCCATACATCATGATCCCGGGACGCACCATGTCGAAATATGATTCCGGCATCTGCAGAATAGCACCGCTGTTCGCACAATGGACGAGCGGAATATGGATCCCGTTCAATTCCAGTTCAGTAATGATCGCTCTGAATTTTTTGAGCTGGCCATGCGCATACGTGAGGTCCTTTTCATCGGAAGTAGCGAAATGGGTCCAGATCCCTTTGATGTGCAGATGTGAAAGTCCGGCGATCTTCTTGACGAACGGAACGGCATCCGCTGCAGCAACGCCGATCCTTCCCATGCCTGTGTCGATCTTAATTTGGACAGAAACGGTCTTCCCTGAACATTTCGCGATCTCGTTCAGACGTTTTGCAATTCTCAGATCACAGATGGTCGGTTCGAGTCCGTGCTGAACATAGAGCGGAAGCTGATCTTTGAGCGGAGCGGTGAAGACGTGGATAGGATGTTTGATCCCTGCGTTCCGTATCTCGATCCCTTCCTCAACGATCGCTACACCAAAATACTGTGCGCTCCCCCGTTCGATGATCGATTGGACCACCGGGATCACTCCATGTCCGTACGCATTCGCTTTTACGACCGCCATGATCAGCGGATGTCTGCCGACAGCTTTGCGGATATTCCTCAGATTCGTATTGATCGCCCGAAGATCGATCTCGGCAACGGTAGGACGCATTCAGTTCACTCTCAAATAAAAAAAGCCCACGGAAGAATTCTTCTGTGGGCTATGGTCACTCTTTGTTCATTTATTTTTTTGAAGCAATCTTCAGTCTGTTGATGGAACGCATCAATGCGACCTGCGCACGATCGACATCCGTGTCACTGGTCTTCTTGCTCAGCCGTTCCTGTGCGCGAAGCTTTGATTTTTCCGCACGTTCAACATTGATCTCCGCTTCGTTCTCCGCCGATTCAGCAAGAAGGATGACCTTATTGCTCTTTACTTCAACGAATCCGCCGCTGGTCGCAAAACGCTGCTGCTTCCCGTCCGCTTCGGTGATCTTTACTTCACCGACGCCGATCGCCGAAAGAAGCGGCGCATGATTGAACAACACCTGAAAATTTCCGACCACACCGGGAGCGGTGAAGCTCAGGACTTCCCCTGAGTAGACCGTATTCGCCGGTGTAACGATATCCAATTGGAATTTTTTATCTGCCATAATGGTTTATGCTGCCTGCAATGCTTTTGCTTTTTCAAATACTTCCTCGATACCGCCGCACATCAGGAACGCCTGTTCCGGCAGGTGATCGCATTCGCCGTCGACGATCATCTTGAATCCTTTGATGGTGTCTTCGAGTTTCACGTAGCGTCCGGGAATACCGGTGAACTGTTCCGCAACGTGGAACGGCTGCGACAGGAAGCGCTGGATCTTACGGGCGCGCGACACGGTCAGTTTATCCTCATCGGACAGTTCGTCCATACCGAGGATGTTGATGATATCCTGAAGGTCTTTATACTGCTGCAGGATCACTTTCACCGATTTCGCAACATCATAGTGATGCTGACCGACGATCAGCGGGTCCATGATACGCGATGTTGAATCGAGTGGATCCACAGCGGGATAGATACCAAGTTCGGAGATCTGGCGGCTCAACACGGTCGTTGCATCCAAGTGAGAGAACGCTGCTGCCGGTGCCGGATCGGTCAAGTCATCTGCAGGAACGTAGATAGCCTGAACAGAAGTAATGGAACCTTTGCGTGTGGATGTGATACGTTCCTGCAGAGCACCCATCTCAGTTGCAAGTGTCGG
This sequence comes from Chitinophaga pinensis, assembly GCA_943369855.1. Taxonomy (GTDB): domain Bacteria; phylum Bacteroidota; class Ignavibacteria; order UBA10030; family UBA8401; genus UBA8401. Next base: position 5,258 of record CALROS020000096.1, read on the forward strand.
CTGGTAACCCACAGCGGAAGGCATACGTCCCAGAAGTGCGGACACTTCGGAACCTGCCTGTGTGAAACGGAAAATATTATCGATGAAGAGCAGAACGTCCTTGCCTTCGTCATCACGGAAGTACTCAGCGATGGAAAGACCGGTCAACGCCACACGGAGACGTGCTCCGGGGGGTTCATTCATCTGACCGAACACGAGTGCGGTCTTTGCAAGAACGCCGGACTCTTTCATTTCCTGCCAGAGGTCGTTTCCTTCACGTGTACGTTCACCGACGCCGGCGAACACGGAATAACCGCCATGCTCAGCAGCGATGTTACGGATCAGTTCCTGGATCAACACCGTCTTACCCACACCGGCGCCGCCGAACAGACCGGTCTTGCCGCCTTTGGTGTACGGTTCCAGAAGATCGACAACTTTGATACCTGTTTCGAACATTTCTTTCTGTGTGGAAAGGTCATCGAATTTCGGAGCGGGACGATGGATCGGATATTTCGTGACACCTTTGATCTCGCCGAGTCCGTCGATGCCGTCGCCGATCACATTGATCAAACGTCCAAGTGTGTTCGGACCGACCGGAATGGAGATCGGTGCACCGGTGTCGATCGCCTGCATGCCGCGGACAAGACCGTCCGTCGAATCCATCGCGATCGTGCGGACACGATTCTCACCCAAATGCTGCTGCACTTCAACGATCAGATTCTCTTTCTGTCCTTCGGTGTTCGTGCGGGGAATTTTGATCGCATTCAAAATGGTCGGGGGTGTTCCTGCAGAAAAATCGATATCAACAACAGGTCCGATAACCTGAACAATTGTTCCTTCGTTCATTGCTTTCCTTTCAGAGTTCGATTTGATGATTTTTATTACAAAAGTGAAGTAAAATAAGGAGTTTTCGGAAGAGAATCAATGTAAAACTTCAGGAATTGTTGATAGAACAGCAATTCACACAAAGCCACAAAGTATGAAGGGAATCTCGCAAAGACGCTAAGACGCAAAGAAATTTGGAAGAATACTATCAGCAAAAAAAATATCCGTTTTTGCGCCTTTGCGAGAGGTTTTATCAGTGGTACAGAGATTTTTTAATTGAATCAATGATCAATTTACCGTGAAGGCGGCCGTTTTCGATGAAAATGGAATTGTTGTTCTTCCCCGCCACGATGGATCCTGCGGCATATATTCCCTTTACGTTCGTTTCATACGTTGTCGGATCCAGTTTGGGAG
>CALROS020000097.1:0-6438 GCA_943369855.1 Chitinophaga pinensis
CAAGTTTGCGGACAATTCATCGCCGGCATCGTATTCAAATGTCGAAGTCGCTTGGACCGGCTCGTATTTCCCCTTGTAAAAATATGAAAGACCCACACCGAGCACCATTCTTCGCGTGATCGAACCCGCATACACAACAGCGATATTTCCACTCAGTCCCTGACCGAATGTCGGCACACGGTAAGCGAATGCCGTCTGTGACACCAGCGACATCAGTGATAACTGCGGCGATGTCAGCTTCGTCTTTCCTGTGGGCATGCTGACGCCGCCCGTCAGCCAGATCTTGTCACCCGGGAAGACATACGACAGCGAGATACGTGTATCAACAATGCTGGCAACTTTTTCCGAACCGAAAGCCGTCGATGCACCCGAATTCGTAACGGACATGAGCATGCGGTGTGACAGCGGAACAGAAAGACTGAACGGTGCTGACTGCTGTGAAACAGTTCCCGAATCTTTTATCGTCCACTGCTGCGCAACTGCACCGACCGTGACTCCCGATGCTCCCGCAAAGATCGACCTGCTTCCGCCGGGCTGCTCGAATTGTGCGGAAGCATTATCAAAGAACAACAAAACGGCCGTAATAATAACGGCAGAAATATGAGAAGAGCGAAGCATTAAAAATGTATTTATCATCACATTCTACGGTTTATTTGATAAGGGTCATCTTTTTGACCGAGGAAAAATCATTGCAATGCACTCTATAATAGTAAACACCGCTGGAGACCGATGTTTGAGCGGCATCACGTCCGTCCCACAGTACCGAATAATGACCGATGGATTGAAATTCATTCACCAGGGTCCGGATCTTTTGCCCCAAAATATTGAAAATTTCGACTGTTGCTGCACCGCTGTGGGACAACGAATATTGGATCGTCGTTGAGGGATTGAACGGATTCGGGAAATTTTGCGACACCGAATACTCTACTGGAACAAGCGGAACACCATTCAAATGCCGTTCGGCAAAATCATCTCCCCCTACGATCAGCCGAAATGATCTGGTATTCTCGGTTTTTCCCAATGTAAATGAATATTCCGATTGTCCGGTCATATCATACACACGTTCCAGCTTATTATCAAGCAAATAGATTTTGAAAGAGCGGTCAATTCCGCCGAATTTGGTGAATACTATTGAGATTGGAATATTCGGTTGACTTGAGACCATATCGAGATCCCAAACATAGCCATCTGAAGAGTGTGACCGATAATCCGCAGCGAGTTTCCCTTCGGAATTTCTCATAGCCAAACTGACATAGCCTGAAGGAGAAACCGGCGGTTTGGAGAAATCAAGATCATCCAGTCCGTCCGTTGCACCATTCATCACGCCGACAAAATTCTGTTCATCACGCGCAGAAGCCGAACGGACTGCGAGCTGGATCTTCCACTCTCCCGGTTCCATCTCAATCGGATCATTCTGTTGTTTGGGAATATTACCGGTCCCGGTCACCTGAAGAGAACTTATCCGAATGATCTTCGGAAGTTTTCCCCGGTTCTTGATCCAATATCCGCGGAACGGTTTCATCACTGTTGTTGTGGAATCATAATTTCCATTTTCGAAGGACCAGAGAACGCGTTCAACACTGTCCGGCACCGAGGAATTCTTCCAGCTGACACTGTACGGGAACGGATTCCCGACCATGTTGTATCCGGAATGAAGCGTGACCGCAAAATCCTCTTCCGTTCCCTGCATCGTGGTGGTACCCATATTCATGTTCACAGGGTTCTTTGCGATGAGCCAGTATGCCTCGCCGCGCTGGATCGTTTTGAAATCATCCGGATATTCCGCATACCCTTTTGTCGATGTATATTTGCCGAACATCCGCCAGAGCATCTTGTTCGGTTTTCCGAGATCCTTGAACAACACCTCCACGGTCGAATCGCTGAATGCATACGGAATGCTGATCATATCATACGCTTCCTGCGGCGTGGGTTCAAGGAGTGCAACCAGATCATCGATTAGTCCGAAGATATTCAACGCGAACTGAAGATTCTTCCCGCCGAACACGCCGTACGGCTTCGTGGTGTCATCCGGGACACCGTTCCACCACAGGTCGTAATCCGAAAGAAGGATGATCCTCCCTTTGCCGATCTTCGTGAGTGCGCCGATGACAGCATCTTTTTTCTTACCGGATGTTCCGTCAACCGCATTCTTGGAGATCAACGATGATGTGATCGTTTTCAACAGCGGCTCGGCATTGTGCACGCTCGTATCGACAGAGATGCTGCCGGGCATGTAAGCGACCACGCTGTCGACATTCTTCATATAGATATGACTTGAGACCGGTTTAGCGGTGACCGTTCCATCAAGTCCGGTACCGACATATATTGAATCGATAAGTAGGTCGGTGTTCAATGAAAGTCCGGTCCGCGATGAGAATTTTTTCGTCCACCCCGAATCATTGAGGAATGCATTCAATGAAGGATTCTTGTCCGGTCCGTTATCACCGGCGATGACGATCGTTCCGCCGTTCCCCACGTACCGCTGCAATGAATCGATCAGATCCGCGGGCGGCGGTCCATTCGGCTGTACATACATCAATGCATTGTAAGAGGAGAACGGAAGGAGTTTTTGATAATGCACCGCGATATCAGATCGTTTCAGACTCATGGTGAGGAATTTATAATACTCGGCGATCCCTGTCCCATTCATGGAAACGAATCCCACCGATGTATCGATCAGGATCCTGCGCGTGATAAAATTCTTCGCGACGCCGAATTCCTTCAACCGATATTGAATGAATGGGAAACGGATGTCGTTTGTCGAGAACAGATAATAGACCGTCTTCTCACCGGTCGTCCTCGGAGCGCAGCGGACCGCGATCGCACCGGCTTTCCCGCTGTCCACTTTCACGGTGGCCGGACTCAAATACTCGAACGCCGCAGTATCTCCGGTCTGTTTCAGGAATGTCAGCGTAATGGAACGCACTCCTTCTTTATTATCGACCGGAATGGTGAGAATGGAATCCTTTCCGACGGTCACCGAACCGACGTCGATCACAAATTTTTCAAAGATATTCCGGGTGATCGTATTCCCGGTAAGGATCACGAGCATCACCGGAACGCGCGGATCGTTTGTTTGGAACGTCAGCAGTGAGCCGTGAGAACCGGATTCCTGCGACACAAAGCGGATCGGGATCTGCTGCTCATCACCGGGAAGGATCTCGATCAATCGCGGTCCTGGATATCGGAATGAAACGGAATCCGACAATGACTGGAATTTGAGCACTGCTTTGCTCAAACCGTTCTTATTGCTGACAATGATATAAAGCAGAGAATCTTTTCCCGACTGGACCGAACCGAAATCATAGAACGCCGTATCGATCGTCAGCATCGGCAAGCCGGTGAACTCCAATTTATATGCACCGCTTTCACTGCCGATATAAAAGATATTCGGATTCCCGACGTGACCGTTCACCAGCATGAAACGGACATATCGTGCGGAATCGGAGAAGATCTTCCAGCTCTTTCCGCCGTCCTCACTGCCGAAGACTCCATACGGACCGGTCGCCAGGATCTTCCGATCATCAAATTGATCATAGACCGCATCGTACGCGGGGACCGCAAGAGTATCCCACTGTGCACCGCCGTTGGTTGTTTTGAAGATGCGGTACGGATTTCCCGACTGCTCATCGAAGACCGAAGCAAGAAGGATCTCCTGATTATTCTTTGGATTGATCGTTGGACTCAACGTGAGGATCGGCAGAGCGCCGGACGCCGCAGACGGAGTTGATGTTTTGGGAAGATTGCCGGAGATGTTCACCCACGTTTTTCCAAGATCCGCAGACCGGTGCAGTCCATATCCGGCATAATAGATAGCGAGACTGTCCGTCGGATCGAAATCAAAATGTTCGGGCACATGAAGCGTGTCCGCATAGACCGGAGGATTGAGAAATGTCCAGGATGCTCCGGCATTCGTCGACAGTCGCAATCCGTATGCTTTCGCGTGGATCAGAATGAAATCAGGATTACGGTCCGACACGCGGACGGTCATATCATTCATTCCGGTCTTGAAATATTGTTTGTTGATGATCACTGTGGAATCGATATTGAACAGCACATTCCATGTCGCGCCGAGATTGGTGCTCCTATAGAGCGTATATGCCGTGCCGGCATAGACGATGTTCCTTTTCTTGTCGACCGCAATCGAAGAGACGTACGGACTGCCGAGACCGATATTCGCCGGCGTCCAAGTTGCCCCTTCATCAGATGAACGGATAATTCCGCCGCCGAAAGTCCCTCCGTACACCTGTTTACTTGCTGAAGTCTGCTGCAGGGTCACAAGATTTCGGATGATGGAAGCATTGATCCCGAAATTCTTCTTCTGCCAGGTCTGTCCGGTATCTACACTGACAAAGATACCTGATGTCGTACCGAGATAGAGTTTTCCTTTATTTTTGAGAAAGGGTGTAAAGATCGAAGTGATATCGGAAAGTCCGTTGAACACTTTTGTCATCGGCGGCTGGATCAGCGGATTGATCGGGAAAATAGATCCCAGTCTCGACTCGATCCGGAACAGTCCATTCTGCACCGAGGCGGGAGACGGTGGTCCGTCAAACTCCGATGCATTCGATGCGATGAAGAAGGAGAATTTGTGTTCACCGCTTGTTCCGACATTAGGATCGAACCGGTCGTAGACCGCGGTACCGCAGGTGACCACTCCGGAGAACGGCTGATTATTCACTTTCAGCTGCTGCCACGAAGAATCCGCTTGGTCGGTCTGCATTCCGTAAACACCCGCAGCAGTACCGATGATCGCCTGAAATTGTGAACGGTCGATCCCTGTTGAATCGATCTCAAGCGCGTAGATACGGCGTGCAGCACCGTACGGAAGATTCCTGTTGAACGGTCTCCATGAAATTCCGCCGTTGGGAGAAAAGAACATTGCCGCAGTGTCGCTGAAGGATGTTGAGACGATCATCCTGATGTTGCTGATATCCGAAGGATGGATGGCGATGTTATAGATAGGACGGTTTCCGAAATAGATATTATCTTTCAGCGGATACCAGCTCTTTCCGCCGTCGGTGGAGCGCAGGACCCCCGCGTCATCCGATCCGTACAGAATGGCAGGACTCGCAGGAACGTATTTTACACTGTGCGTCGGCGAAGGTAATGAGAACGGCGCAGTCCATGTCAATCCTTTATCCGTACTGGTATACGTGCCTTTGGATGTAGCCATCAGTACAATGTTGGAATTGATCGGGTTGACAGTGATCTGTCCGATAGTAAGATTCCGGAAGATATTATTCGGGGACGTAATGAAAGTCCATGTCTCACCTCCATCCGTCGAACGATAGAGTCCGTTGTCCCTCACCACTGCGAAGGTGACATCATCCAACAAAGACCCTGTGAGATGTGTGATCACTCCTCCGGAGGGGCCCAACGAGATCAACGAAGGCTGCTGAGCGTACAGCATCCCTGCGAAAGCGATCAGAGCAATAATTACAAATGAACGCATGATGTCAGTTTCCCGGAGGAGACGGAGGCGGATCGAGCGGTTTGATCACTGCCGCCGGAGGTGTATTCTGTGAGTTTGTTCCGGGATTGACAGTGATGTTGATGCTGTTCAATGAATTGGAGATGCGATCCGTCACCTGACTGCTCGGACCGGATCCGCTGCCGGGACTTCCGCCGGAACCAGACGCTGATGCTGATGGAGGAGTAAGCGGCGCGATCGGTGCAGCTTTGGTCGCTGTCGTGCTTGATTTTGATGTTGTTGTTTGTCCGGACTTCTTTGTGTCGGATTGCTTCTGGTCAGATTGGCTTGTCTCACCGGATTTGGTATCCGATGTCGTATTGGAAGAGGTCGTTGTCGGGCCGACGATCTGTTCGGCCTTCTTGGCTGAGGATGCACTCGTCTTGGCTTGAGAGAAATTCGGATCGGCGGTTGCCGCCTGTGAATACGCTTCGAATGCCTGGGTGTACAATCCCTGATCTTCGTAATCAAGTCCTCGCGAATACTGAAGGAATGCAAAGAAATTTTCCGTCGGAATTTCAAGGATCGCTTCCCGTTCTTCGTCCGTCAATTTGATCTTCATCTGATCGATGATCTTAAAGACAAGGTCCTTTTCCATACGGAAGAAATCCTTCACGCTTCCGGCGATATTCGTGGAAGCATCGATCTCCCCCGTTTTCGCTTTTGCAACGAATGCGTCGATATTGATCTTATCCCCGGTCAGATCGAAGAACGAACCTTTCACCAGTCTGTTCGCGCCGAGCAGCTTGCCAAGACGCGGTGCGGTCTTCTGGTCCACGATATCCATTTCGGACAAGTTCATTTCCTGCACCAATTCCTGCAGTCTGATCCGCTCCAACACTTTCAGTGATTTCACTTTCGAAAGATCTGTGATGAGCATTTCCGACAGGCCTTTTTGCAGAGGATTCAATTCCTCTTTCTGTCCTTTATTCTCAAAATACAGGATGGCAATGGTGTTCGACGGG
>CALROS020000098.1:0-6425 GCA_943369855.1 Chitinophaga pinensis
CACAATATTCCCCGCCGTGAGACGATAATAATAGACACCGCTCGGGAATCGTGACGCATTCCAAGCGTACGTATACTCCCCCGCATCCATCCGTCCGTTCACGATCCGCTCGATCTCTCTGCCGAGTGCATCATAGACTGTAAGCGTGACAACGTCCAACTGGTGAAGAGAAAACTCGATCCTTGTGACAGGGTTGAAAGGATTCGGATAATTCTGTTTCAACGAATGCCCCATCGGAACCCTCGCTTCGGAACCAACGCCATCCACGCTAACGAGAGTCTGCTCCACAACAAAGGTACCGCCTGCGGCCCACACCCACGCATTCCCGCTGCTCTTCACTGCAGAGAGTGAGAAGAGCGAAACACGGGACTTGTGCGTATTCTCGGACCAGGTCACTCCGCCGTTCGTTGTTGAGAAGATCGAACCGTCATATCCGACAGCGAATCCGGTCTTCCGTGAGATGAATTTCACATCCTCGATCTGTTCGGAGTACGGCATCGAGCCGGAATTCCAGCTCTTTCCGCCGTCGGTCGTGTAGTTGATCCCGAACGATGAATACCATCCCCGCAGCGAGTCGATGAAATCGAATCCCCAGGTGAAATTGCCGGGTACGTCGGAATGGACCTTCTTCCACGTCTTCCCGGTATCGTTACTGCTCCACACATCGCCGAACTCGACGATCCATGCATGCTGATAATCAGAGAATTGCAATTTGGAGTATGAGGAGACAGCTTCAGGCATCGGATACGGAGTCCATGTCTTCCCGCTGTCCACCGTGATGAAATTTGCTGCTTCGTTCAAATTATTCCGCACTTCAGAGATGGCGCCGAGCCTTGCATCGAAGAAATCGATACTTCTGAAAGATGCAATGTCATTACTGCTGAATCGTTCGGCCCATGTTGTTCCTCCATCCGTCGTTTTGAAGAGTTTCTTGCTCGCACCTGCCCACCCGTTCAATGAGTCGATCATATCGAAGGAAATGACGTTGATCAGCTGAGCGCTGTCCTGCACATTCCATGAATATCCTTTATCAGTAGTTCTGTATAATCGTCCCGCACCTGCTGCCCAGCCGGTGGACGATGTGACAAATTCGATCTTCCGGATCGGTGCTCCGATCCCGCCCGACGCTGAGATCCAGTTCGTTCCGCCGTCGGTCGTTCTCAGCGGAAGACCGAAATTTCCTGTCAGGAATCCGACCGAGTTATCAAGGAACAATACTTTGGGAATGAATCCATTCACAGCAACGGGGATATTCGTCCACGTCACCCCGCCGTCCGTCGAGTTGAGAATGCCGTTGGAGAGTGCAACAGCATGAAGATGAAGTGAATCGACTGCAGTGATGGCGCTGAGCGTCAGACTGGAATCCCGGTAGACCTTCTTCCACGAAGCACCTCCGTCGGTCGTTCTCATGATCGTTCCGAATTTTCCCGCCATCCATCCGTTGCGCGGATCGGAGAATGAGAACGAATACATCGGCACATCCGCTCCGACCCAGAGTGTGTCCCACGCCATTCCGGACGAGTCCGATTGGAGAATGACCGAAACGGAATCGGTGATATGTTTGACCTTTTGAAATTCTTCTTTATTGGAAAGTGCGAGTATCCTGTTCGGACCTGTCCGTTCGAACGCGGTCGTTGCGGCGACCGACGTGAAGACATCGCCGGCGAGGAACTTCCCGAATTGGAACATCGATGGCCAATCGATCAGGTCCGTACTGCGGCGAATGGATCCCTGATACGATGACATCAGCCAGAGTCCGGGACGGACGGAAAAGAGGACATTCCGTTCCCAGATCTTGAAGGAGAATTCGTTGAACGGACCGATGAAGCGTTCTTTCCATGTTGCCCCTCCGTCGGTTGTCTGAAGGATGTTCAGTTCATCACCGATATAATTATGCGGGAGAATGGCGACCCCGTTAAGGGAATCTGAAAAGACGAGGCTCAAAACGTAGTCACGTGATTTTCGAACGCTTTCCGTCCACGTTACTCCGCGGTCGGTGGTCTTGAACACAGCTCCGTCATACGTCGAAAAGAAACCGGTATTCTTGGTGACAAATACAATATCCGTCAGCGTTGTCGGTGCAACGGCAGGGTACAATCGCTGCCATTGAGCGTCTGCAGGGAGTGTCACAACAACAAGAAGTGCGGCTGTTACAAGAGCGGTCAGGCATGGATAGAATCGAACCTTAATCATAAGCATAATCTCCTTCAGCAACCCGATCAATTACTTCACCAGTATCATTTTCTTCGTCTTCACAACATTCCCTGCTGTGAGGCGATAATAATAGACACCGCTCGGGAATTTCGATGCATTCCATTCAACGAAATGTTCTCCCGGATTCATTCGGCTGTTCACGAGTTGCTCCACCTCCCTGCCGAGTGCATCATAGACAGTGAGCGTTACAGTGACGGAATGGGGCAATAAGAATTCGATCTTCGTCCCGGGATTGAACGGATTGGGATAGTTCTGAGAGAGGACAAATTCTTTCGGCAGACGAGGATCGTTCACTTTTACGTCCATCGGATTCTGCGGGAACAGATAACGATAATATTCGGCAGATTGACGCATGAAAAATTTCATCACTGTAATGCTCGCATAATGGTCGGATCCTAGACCGCCGGTCAATGCATAGACCACTTCTTGTGTATCGCCGATGGACATTTGGAATGGTCCCGATGATGTCATGAGCCGACGGTCTCCGGGATTTCCTAAGACACAATACTCAAAATCCGTTCCATCAAGCCACCCTGTCTTCGCTACCGGATCACCGCTCGCAACGAATCTCGTCGGTAGTTTAGTGATCGGATTAATGAATGGCTGAGGATCAGGAGGGCCCTGCGGTGTTGGCGGCAATCCCCGAAGATTCTGATAAAATTGGACAGCGGCATTCAATCCAAACGGTGGATCACAACCGATTGGACCTGAAGCTGCTGAGAATGGAATGAACGAAGTCATTGGAATATTCCTGTACCCTTTTCTCCATTCGAAATCGTATTTTGCATATTCAGTAGGTGCGGCAGGCTCGATTGGTCCCTGCAAAAGAATGTAGCCTGCAGAAGGAGCCGATATATTGAATTTTTTGTATTCAGCATCCAGTGTTTTTGAATTATAGACATACCCTATCCCAAGCGCAGAATCACACCCTGCGAAATCATCACCGGCATCACCGAGGTCAGGATCCGACCACTGTCCGATATAGAACTCCTTAAGCTTCGCAGTATCCGGTGTATCAGCTCGTCCCTTATAGATGAGTCTCGTCCGTTTGAAGATGGAATTTCCGAGTCCGTGATTCGTAGGATAATTATATCCCCAAATGGTCACCTGCATTTCGAGTCCGATCGCTTTCGTTTTCCAGGGAGATTCCGCCGTTCGAAGATCGTTCGCAACATACCATATCACCTGATCACCGCCGGCGACGCCCGGTTCATCCGCAAGAGGAAACAGTACCGGAACCTCGATACTATCTTTCATTTCAAATTTGGGAGTGTACTTACCGTCGTTATCCGAATCATAGAACGGTGCCCCTTTCTGTGCGGGCCACTCCGCCCAATCCTTACGGTATTGAGCGCGGAGATAGTTCACTTGAGGCGGCAAAACCGCCATATACGAGATAGAATTCATTTCCGCAGCATCCTGCTTCAAGTCTGCAGTCGCGTAATCACGGCGGATCCTGAAGATGCGCACATTAGTGTCGGCAGGATCTTCAGTGACACCGGTCCTGATCCCCTTGATCGCACCGGCGGCGAATCCTTTGTTATAAGAAAATCCCGTTACACGGAGACCGTCCGACATGCCATCGGTGGCATATCCGCCCATCATCATACCGGAAGCATAGATCGCATACGATGTTCCGCGGGGATATGAGACACCGGAATTTCCGGTAAAAGGATTCCGCTCCGATTCTCCGTCCCCTTCATACCAAGCGGAGAGTCTATTGATATTCAGCAGGGTTGCATTCGGCACACCGTTTTCTTTTGAAGCACGGACGAATGTTTTGTTGACGGTTTGAGAGAATGAGAGCGAAACGAAGAGAAGCAGGATTGCGAGATGTTTCATATAATCTCCTTATTGAGATTACGGGGGAAGTGAATGAATGACCTGAAAGGTCAAAGGATATCTATAATATAATAGAACGGCGGGATTTGTGGTATCACGTATTCACGTACTTATTGCCAAATAAGGCAATTTTATCGTATTTCATAAAAGTAGACCGGGATGTCATCCCGATCTACAGTAGTTATTTTTGTTCTTCGTGTCCTTCACGCCGGGCAGCGTAGAAGTAAGGCTTTGTTCTAAGACTATTTGGAGAGGATCATCTTTCTCGCTTCCACTCTGTCATTCATCTGCAGGCGTGCAAAATAGACCCCTTCCGGCAGATGTTCTGCGTTGAAGACATATTGAAAACTTCCGGGTCCTTGTCTTCCTTCAAACAGAACATCAAGTTCCTGTCCGAACAGATTGAAGACCGAAAGTTTTGCATAGACATTCTCCGTCAGTCGGTACGCGATGGTCGTTTTCGGGTTGAAAGGATTCGGGAAGTTCTGTCCGAGATGTTCCGGCTCACTGTTTGCGATCTGCCCTTTCCGCGTCACATCATCCTGCCAGATGATCGTTGAACCGCCCGCCGCCGTCCATGCATTATAGACAAGCGATGCATACAGATCGATAGCATCCTGCAGAAGTTCGTTCATCATCTTCCCCGATTCCGACCACAAGGTGGTGTAATAATTCCCGTTGAAATTATTTTTGGAGAGGCGGAATGCCATCGTGTCCACACGGAGAAGATTCGGAAGTTTGGAATGCGCTTTCAGGGAAAGTGAGAAGACCTTGCTGAAGACCTCATTCTGGAAGTTGTCGAACTTTTTCGGCTCATTCCTTTTCAGGAATACCTTTGCATAAAAACGGTTGATGAGTTCCTCTTCCACTCTCCATTTGATACCGTTGTTGTGCGTATACTGTCCATCGAAGTTCATGGTATTGCGAAGCGGCATGGCGAGTTCGGCAACATAATATCCGAGCTCAGCAGTGGTCGTGACCGTTGCCGCCCAATTTCCCTGCTGCATCATCCGTCGGAGCGAGTCTGTCAGCTCCATTACATAGTACGGAAGATACCCGTTCAGACGGACAGTCTCTTTGCCGTATTTCTTTTGGAGTTCGATCAATGATGGAGGCATCCGCTGGAGAAAAGCTTCGGGATACCGTTCCAGTTCGATGTATTCACGATATGCTGCATCATTATCGCGGTATCTCCTCCGCTCAATATCATTTGCGTGGTCAGCAAAATAGAAATCAACATCGCGGAAGCGCTGCATGGAACTCGGAAGCGAACGGATACCGTTCAGATTGATCACGCGGTGTCCTTCTCGTCCCCAGCCGAAACAGGCATTGCTCACGAACACTGCGAGCAGGAAGGTCACGACGATCGGCGAGCCGGATCTCATTTTGCAGCGGAGAAACGTTTACGGAAAAGAGCGCGGATATCATGGATGTTCGCGGAGGCGATCCCGAGGAAGACCAATGAAGCACCGGCGAACAATTCCGGGAAGACCTTTTCCTGAAGCACGATCACTCCCAGCAGAACAGCGATCACCGGAGTGACGAATGCCGTCAGCGAAAGGATGACCACTTCCACTCTTTTTAATAACCAGAAGTAACTGACGAAGGTGATGATGGTACCGAGAATGGCGAGGAAGAAGATACTGAACAGCGCCATCGGAGTGAAATGAACGGAGGAAAGGTCCTCCACTGCAATACTGCTGACGAGCAGCAGAACTGCGCTGATGGACATCGGGACGAAACTGACCACGAACGGACTGATCTCATGTCCGTGTTTCTTGATGGTCACCGCCGAGAATGCCTGAATGGCTCCGCTTAGGATGACCGCTCCCATACCGAGCAGTGTAGTAGTGGTTGCATTGAACTGAACATTGTGCGAGAAGATCGTCACGACTCCCGCGAACCCGAGCAGCACTCCGATCACTTTCGGGAGCGTCACTTTATCGGAAGGGATGAGCATACTGGAAATGATCGCCACCCACAACGGATACGTCGCGAAGAGGATCGAGGTCATTCCGGAGGAGATCTGATGCTCACCCCAATAGACGAGCCCAAACGGGACCGAGAACGAGGTCAAAGCGATCACCATGTAGAACCACCGTGTTGATGGTGTCCACGGGATCGCGATCTTCCGGGTTCGGATGATGACGAACAGAATGATCCCCGCCACGGCGAATCGCAATCCTGCAGAGAGCAGCGGCGTCATTGTCTCAAGACCAAGTTTGATCACGAGCCAGGTGGAGCCCCAGATAGTGCAGATAGCCGTGTATGCGAAGATCACTTTTAAGCGTTCGGACATTTTTGAGAAAGATTATGGAGGTTTTAGGTAATAGGTCTTAGGAATTAGGTTATCACTAAATAATCTGATA